>NZ_JBTSRB010000028.1:0-39799 GCF_054637675.1 Metallibacterium sp. | reverse complement strand
CGGACAAGGACACCGCCTGGGCCTTGAAATCATCGGTATAGATACGACGCGGAATCGATTGCATGGTGAGCTCCAAGTAGCGGGAAAAGTATCGCTTCTTGGGCTCCGGTATGACGGGGCAGCTTCATGGTGACGTTCTTTCGCAGGCATGACGGAGATCATGCATCGGGTGGCAGCAGCGCGCACGAGCCTGTGCTTGTCCGCACAAGCGCCGCTGGAGCACACTGCACAGGCCCGTCGTGCAGCCTGATCAGGAGCATTGCCATGAGTGAGCTACATCGGATTACCGTGAATTCCGAACAGCTCGGAGGCCGTCCGTGCATTCGTGGCTTGCGACTGCGGGTGAAAGACGTGCTTGATCTGTTGGCCAGCGGTGCCAGCCGCGAAGAGATCCTGGCCGACTATCCCTACCTGGAGCCGGCTGACATCACGGCAGCGCTGGAGTTTGCCGCCATGCAGAGCGACCACCCCGTGCTGCGGGCTGCTTGATGCGCTTTCTGGTGGATGCACAGCTTCCGCCAGCGTTGGCGCGCCTGCTGGCGGATCGTGGCCATGTCGCGGAACATGTCGCCGATTGTGGTCTCGAACACGCATCTGATCGTGCGGTGTGGCTGCATGCGGGGGATAGCCACGCATGCATCATTACCAAGGGGAACCTCTAAAAACCCGACATCCCGGCTGTCATCCCCGCGTAGGCGGGGATCCAGCGACTTTAATCCCTTGAAAGCAAAGGCACTGGATTCCCGCTTTCGCGGGAATGACGATCAAAGGCGAGGTTTTTAGAGGTTCCCCAAGGATGAGGATTTCGCCGTGTATCGCATGATGCAGGCAAGTGGTCCTGCCGTGGTGTGGGTACGGCTGGGCAATACCAGCAAGCGGCAGTTGCTGGTCTGGTTCGATGCGCTGTTGCCTTCGATGATCGCTGCGCTGGAGCGCGGTGAAGTGCTGATCGAGGTGACCTGAGCGTCACCTGCAAAGCTCGCACGTGCTGCCGGTGATGCTGCGCAAGTTTCACGATGTGGCGCTGCCCATCGCATCGTGCGGCGCAATCCCGGATTCCGCTGCGCTGCATCCGGGCTGCCGGCCATGCCCGGACGGCAGCAGCACACCGCGGCGCGGTCGAGGTTCGCCGTCTGGGGGGGTGTGATCAAGCCAGAGCAGATCACCGCGCCGGCGCTGCTCAAGCTGGACGTGCAGGGCTACGAACTGCAGGCGCTGCGCGGGTGCGAGGCGTTGCTGGATCGCTTTCAGTACGTGTACTGCGAATGCTCGTTCGTCGAGCTGTACGCGGGCCAGGCGCTCGCCGACGAGGTGATCGCCTGGCTGCGCGAGCGCGGGCTGCGGCTGATCAGCGTGTACAACATGGCGAATGAAGAAGATGGCCGCGCGGTGCAGGCGGATTTTTTGTTTGGAAGGTGAGGTGGTCGGGTGGAAGATTCTTCGCTGCGCTCAGAATGACAAAGAGCGGGAAGGTTTGCGCGGGGAAGTCCACCTCGCTTCGGCGCATCGCCGGTGATGGCTGGCGCCGGGCCGCGTGGCGGCGCGCTCCGTTTCGACTCATCGCTGGCGGGGTCGTCATCGTCCTGATTCCTTCGAACGCATGGGAAGCGATGACGATGAGTTCTCTGGGATCAACATCACGGCGTCTTCGACGGAGAGGGCGTCATCGTCACCCGCCGCCGTCGGAAATCACGCAACGGCGGCCTGAGGTTCGTGGCGAATCAAGTTAGCATTTGCAAATGTTCACTTTTGAGCGATCAAGCACGTCAAACTGGAATAAATACAAGATTTACAATGAGTTGGTCTCTGCCTCAAATATACCGGGTAGCAGATGCGCGCTATGGATGTTGGGTAACGCACAGAAGCCAAAATGCGCACGCATATAGGTTCCAGCATGTTATATGATTTCTTGATTTCGAATCGCGATGAATTGATCCGTCGTTGCAGGAGCGAGGAGGCGATGAGGCATGCGCCCCAGAAGCTCGCAGCCATTGATCACGGGGTGCCACTGTTTCTTCAGCAACTCGCCGATATACTTCTTCTCGAGCGATCATCACTCAACCGGGAAGTTACCAAATCGGAATCTGCACCATCGGCGTCACCAGTCGGACGTGCTGCTGCCTTGCATGGTGCTGAATTGTTACATCTTGGGTTCTCGATGGACCAGTTGGTTCATGGATATGGTGATGTTTGTCAATCGATAATGAATCTGGCCATAGAAGAGAAGTATCCAATCACATCCGAGGAGTTTCGTACACTTAATCGTTGCCTTGACGGTGCGATTGCGGACGCCGTTACGGCCTTTGGATCGGCTCGCCAGGTCTCGAGCAATGACGATGCGGAATCCTTGTGCACGCAATTGGACACTATTTCGGAAGAGCATCGGCGGCTGGTATTTGTCGCCACTCAAGCCTATTCGTCTATCAGATCCGGGCAAGTCGGTGTAACCGGACCGACGAGCAACCTGCTTATGTTTGCATTGGACGAACTGCGACATATGGCAGAGCGGACCATCCCCGATATAAACGCGGCACAACGTAAGCGGTAACTCAGCGGCGTCCTTGCCTACCCGGCATCGATGGCGTACAGGTTCAAGTCCAGCGCGTTCTGCGCGAAGTGCTGCTTCCACTGGCGCGGGGTGAATTCGGCAACGCGCGTAACGGGATTCTGGCCGACGCGCTGCAGCACATCGACCAGATATAGGTAATGGGGGTCGATGCCGTGCAGGCGGCAGGTGACGATCACGCTCTGCACGATGCCAACCTGTTTGGCGCCGAATTAGAGACGTGTGAACACGTCCTCGTTATTGCGGTCTGGGTGAAGCCCATCCAGCGAGCGTGCGCCTGATGCATAAGTGGTTTGGTCGTAAGCGAGCGCCCACGCCTGGTGCAGGAACATGGCCAGTGTTTCCGTGGGTGGAAACAGTCGCTCGCGATGCGCTGGCAACAGCGCTTCCAGCGGATCGAACAGCTCCGGGCCGGTGAGGATGTTGAAGAACGTAAAAGCGTCCGATTGTCCGAGCTGGCGGCGAATCTGCTGTTGCTGAAGAATGACATGACGGCTACGCTGCATCAGGGCTGGCCTCGGGGGGTGAGTGGTATGTCTGGCGACGCCACCTTATCACTCGAGCCAGCTCTTCTTGCTTGTTAGATCAGTGGGTTATGGCTTAAATAAGTGCCATTCGGGTCAGAGCCCGTTCTTCTGCGAGATGCCCAGCATGACCAGCGCCGCTGGTCTGGGTGATGCCGCTTTGCCGCGTTTCTCTTGGCGCGCTCATCGGTAGGGAACCTCTAAAAACCTCGCCTTTGATCGTCATTCCCGCGAAAGCGGGAGGCGCTTCACAAACAGCGAAGCTGGTCATCCAGTGCCTTTGCTTTCAAGGGATTAAAGTCGCTGGATCCCCGCCTACGCGGGGATGACAGCCGGGATGTCGGGTTTTTAGAGGTTCCCGGTAGACTTCACGTCGATTGCCGATATCGATGACCAGGATGCGCGGCGCGTCGTCTTGAATGTCGCAGAGGACTCGATAATCGCCGACCCGATAGCGCCAGTACGCACCGAGCTGGGGTCCGGTCAACGCTTTGCCAGTGGCGCGTGGGTTCCCCCGGCCAGCGATGCGCGCATCCATGAAGTCGAGGATGCGCCGCGCGGTCGGTTTGTCGAGTTTGCGAAGCCGCTTTCTGGCCGTGTCGGTGTAGTCAATCGTCCAGGCCAAGGTCTTTCCTTACGTGCTCGGCGGAATAGACCTTCTCTTCGCCTTTGCGGATGCGCTCCATCGTCGCGGCGGTCAGGTAGTAGTCTTCCAGATCATCCAGACCGTTCGTGACCAGTTCCCGCAAGTAGTACGCCTTGGTGCGGCCCGTTTGTGTCGCCAGCCGATCCAGCCGTTGTTCGATGACGGGGTCAAGGCGGATGGAAATCGCCACGATCGTGCCCTCCGTGAATACGTGTATGCATTGTATCTCATGCGTTGGCCACGATGGTTCGACAAGACGACGTGGGTTCTCGTTGTCATCCTGAGGGCGTAGCCCGAAGGATCTCAACGCTGCGGCTTGCCGAAGCGCGAGATTCTTCGCCGCGCTCAGGATGACAAGAGGGGGTGGGGAGGTTGCGCGGGAACGATCCTTCGCTGCGCCCGGAATGACAAGGTTGGGCGTGATCGGGCATTCGGGCCATTGCAAATGCAGGGCGAATGTAGCAACATACCTACAATTTCCGCGAGGCTGCGTCATGACCACCACGACCATCACCAGCCGCGAGTTCAACCAGGACACCAGCGGCGCCAAGAAAGCAGCACGCAAGGGCCCGGTCTTCATCACCGACCGCGGTCGTGCCGCGCACGTGCTGCTCACCATCGACGACTTCCAGCGGCTGCAGGGCGCGCAGGGCAGCATCGTCGAGCTGCTGGCGATGCCAGGTGTTGCGGACGTCGCGTTCGATCCGCCGCGGCAGGCCGGTGCGTTCCAGCGGCCTGCTGACCTGTCCTGATGTACCTGCTGGACACCAACGTGATTTCGGAGCTGCGCAAGGCTGGTGCCGGCAAGGCCGACCGGCAGGTGACCGCGTGGGCGACCGGCGTGCAGCCATCGGTCCTGTTCCTGTCCGCGATCACGATCCTCGAGCTGGAGATCGGGGTCCTGCGAATCGAGCGGCGCGATGCCGCGCAGGGCGCCCTGCTGCGCGGTTGGTTGGCGAGTCACGTGCTGCCCGCGTTCGCCGATCGCATCCTGCCCATCGACACCGCGGTGGCGCAGCGCTGCGCGCGGCTGCATGTACCCGCGCCGCGGGCGGATCGCGATGCCCTGATCGCCGCCACCGCCCTGGTGCACGGGCTGACCGTCGTCACCCGCAACGTGGCGGACTTCGAGCCCACGGGAGTCCCGTTGCTCAACCCGTGGGAATCTTGAGAGGCCTGTTCTCATGCTGCGGCGCCGCCCGCGGGCGCCGCCCGCTCCGCGCATTCGACGCTTCGCCGACCTGAGGGATGAACGGATGCATCTGCTGATCCATGACTACGGCGGCCACGCCTTGATCGTATTGCTGAATCGTGGTCGGCTGGACGATGTGATCAGGCCGGAGGGCATTACCGCGCCGGCGCTGCTCAAGCTGGACGTGCAGGGCTACGAGCTGCAGGCGTTGCGCGGCTGCGAAACCTTGCTGGATGCGTTCGCGTGGGTGTAACTGCGAATGCTCGTTCGTCGAGCTGTACGCGGGCCAGGCGCTGGCCGACGAGGTGATCGCCTGGCTGCGCGCGCGGGTTCGCGGCTTACATCCGGGTGAATCGGATCGATTCATTGCGCCTGGCTGCGCGCGCACGGCTTCGCGCTGCTGGGCGCATACAACATGGCGAACGACCGCGATGGCCGCGCGGTGCAGGCGGATTTCTTGTTCGGGCGGCGGAAGCAAGAGCAAGAGATGCTTGGCTGCGCTCAGAATGACAAAGGTGGGCGGGAAGGTGTGCGCGGGGAAGATCCTTCGTTGCGCTCAGCAGACAACTGGCATGGTGGGACTGATGTGAATCCGGTTGTCTGCGGTTGCCAGAGGATTCGATAATGGAATCAGGCCGATCAGATCCCGCTCGACCTGCCAGAGCCGGCCGAACAACAAACCAATTGGTAACCTGCGACCATGAACACACGCCTTGACCCGCTGATTTCCGAGTTCGAGACCGAGGAGCAAGCGACCAGCTATGACCGCTGGTTGCGAGTCCAGGTGCAAGCCGCGCTCGATGACCCGCGGCCTGGCGTGCCGCACGATGAGGCGATGGCGCGCGTCCGAGCGACCATCGCGGCGGCGAGGCGCAAGCACCAGAAGCCGGCGTAATGCTGCCCCTTCGCTGGAGTGCCAAGGCGCTCGATGAACTGGACGCGATCGTGGCCTACATTGCGCGGTTCAATCCGGCTGCCGCCGAAGAACTGCAAGCCCTCATCGAGGCATCCGTGCTGCCGCTGTCGGACACCCCGATCTGTACCGCGCCGGCCGAGTCGCCGGTACGCGTGAGCTGGTTGTGCACCCGAATTACATTGTGATCTATCGGGTTCTGGCCGACCAAATCGAGATCGTCGGCGTTCTGCACGCGAACCGCGAGTACCCGTGAGGCACACGCCGCAGCCAGCGCCTGGCCCGAGCGCCGCAGCCGCAGCCGCAGCCGGTCAGATTCGCGCTGGCAGCGCGGCATGTTTTCCCGCATGCGCACATCGACTCATTTGAGCCATTGCCGGGGCCAGCAGCGACGTTTCGGCGTGTGTTCGCAGGTGATACGCAGGTGGTGCTGCGTCCGTACGCAATCGCGGACCAAGCAGCACGGCGCATATGCATGTGTCGGCGCGCGACGACTCGTCATCATTGCTGTCGATCAGTGCCGAACAGGAACGGATTTTCCCCGGCACGGCGGAAGCCGCGGTGGCCCACATCGAGGTGCGCAGGCTGGAGGGTGTGCTGCCGCGCGCGGACACATCGCCGCGCCGGCGCTGCTCAAGCCGGACGTGCAGGGCTACGAGCTGCAGGCGCTGCGCGGCTGCGCAAGCCTGCTGGATGCGTTCGCGTGGGTGTACTGCGAATGCTCGTTCGTCGAGCTGTACGCGGGCTAGGCGCTGGCGGATGAAGTGATCGCCTGGTTGCGCGCGCACGGGTTCGGGTTGCTGGGTGCGTACAACATGACGAACGACCGCGATGGCCGCGCGGTGCAGGCGGATTTTTTGGAGTATCCGGATTTGGCTGTTGGCAACCACACGGAGTGGTGATCGCAACAAGCCTGCCTTCCGTGTGGTCTTTCCGTTGGCTCATCCTAGCAGGGCTGTCAGGCGCCCAAGGGCGTCGTCAATGACTTCCTGCGGCGCGCGTTCAACCTTACGCGCCTTGCGGGCGGCCAGGTCGAGCATGCGGATCTTGTTCACCAGGGCGACGCCCTGGGTCTTGCAGCCGGTCCCGGTCAGCGACACGGCAAAGCCGGCGTAGCGTGCGAAGTCGCCGCCCTGGGTGATGGGCGCGATCAGCACGTCGCCGAGTTTGTTGAACTCCTTCGTCGTCAGGACCAGCGCCGGCCGCGTGCCGCGCTGCTCATGGCCGATGGCCGGGTCCAGCGGCACGGTCACGATGTCGCCTCGGTCGAAGCCCGCCATCAGAGAACTTCGCCGCCCATGGGCTTCGCCACATCCCACAGCGACAGGTCGGCCGGCGGCGGCGCCTTCAGGTCGCACTGCGCGATCATGTCGGCCAGGTTGAACTTGCGCTTCGGTATCAGGACGATCTTGCCGTCGGCTGTGGTGTCCAGCGAGAGGTGCTGTCCAACGCCGATGCCCAGATCCCTCAGGACGGGTGGCGGCATAACCAGCGCGGTGCTATTGCCCATCTTCTTCAGCACAACGTCCATTCGCGACTCCGGTTAAACATTGTTGTACGGATTCTGGGGCGCCTTGCCTCGCATGTCAAACATTGCTTGACATGCGAACGCATCAAGGAACATCGTTTCCAGCGTGCGCCTATCCACGCCGACGTAGTTGCCGACCTGGAGCAGTTGGGCGGTATGCCATTTTGCGCAAGAAACCGCCGCAAAACGCGGATCCGGACACTACACCCGGCCCATCGGCGCACGCCGCTTCATCCGACAACGTTCACCGCATGGCTGCGCGGGAATTTCGCAACTTGCTCCGATGCAACGGGGGCTTAAGTTCGGAGCATTGAGGCCAGCCGGGCCAGGTTGGCCCGGCTGGCCAGCAGCGCCAGCGTGCCGGCAGTGCCCGGGTGCCCTGGTCGCAGCGCGGCAAGCATTAGATAGACCAGCAGCGCCAGCGCGCCACCGCCGGCCAGTGCCAGAGAGATCGCCGCGTGCCGCGGCCGGCGGCCCGCCGCGATGCGCTGGAAGTCAGTGGTGGCGTGGGCGATGCGTAGCATGCCGATAGACTATCCTTGCGCAACCGCGACCCCCGCGACGGATTTGCCTCTCAGCGGCAAATCCGGGGTTTGTTAAATGGGCTAAGATGATGCAGCCATGACAACGACCACCCTAGAGCGTGCAACATTCACTGCCGCAATCCGGCAAGCTGAAGGCTGGTGGTTCGGCTGGATCGAAGAAGTGCCGGGCGTCAACGCCCAAGAGCGCACGCGCGAGGACGTGCTCGCGTCGCTCCGTGTGTGCCTGGCCGAGGCGCTCGAGATGAACCGGCGCGACGCGATCGAGGCCGCCGGCGAAGGTTTCGAGGAAGTGGTCGTCGCGGCGTGAAGCGCAGCGACCTGCTGCGGCATCTGCGCGCGCACGGCTGTGCGCTGCTCCGTGAAGGCGGCAAGCATTCCTGATGATGGAATCCGGTCAGCGGTGCCCGTACCGCCGTGCCGCGCCACACGGAGATCGTCGACCCGCTCGCCCGCAAGATCTGCCGCGATCTCAGCATCGACCGGTACCCTGAACCCCAGCTTCTTCGCTGAGTCTTGCAAACCGAGCAATTGAGCACTAAGCGGTCTTGTTGAGTCGATGTCGCCGGCTCGGACCAGGGTATAAACCGCGCCCGGAGACCTCGTTCATTCATCGGTATCGTCGGTGTTCGGAGATCAACCGAAACACGTCGAGACGTCCGAGGGGTTAGTCAGGTTCTCTCCGGGTGGCGACCCGTTGCCTACCGCTTCGCGCTGGCGTGGAACTTTTTCATACCATGACAAGGAACGGCCGGATGACAACGGGGAGTGCCCGGCAATGACGCCGCGCCTTGTGCTTGCGCGGTTAAGCTTGCAACTCGTTGCGCGATGGAGACCGGAATGCACTTGCTGATCCATGACTACGGCGGCCACGCCTTTATCGTGCAACTGGCGCGCGCGTTGGCGCGGCGCGGGCATCGGGTGACGCTGCTGTACAACGCCTCCAATCCGACCACGCCCAAGGGCGGGCTGACGCGGCGCGGCGATGACCCGGATGAACTGCTGATCGAGGGCATCGCGTTGCCGCGGCCGGTGGACAAGCGCGCGTTCGTGCGGCGCTGGCGGCTGGAGCGCCTGTATGGCCGGCGCCTGGCCGCGCGCGTCGCGGCGCTCAAGCCTGATGTGGTGATGTGCGCCAACGCGCCGCTGGATGCGGTGCGCGCGCTGGATGCGGCGTGCCATGCGCAGGGCATTCCGTGGGTGTTCTGGCTGCAGGATCTGGTCGGCGAGGCCACCGATCGCGTGTTGCGCGCGCGCCTGCCGCTGGCGGGTGGCTGGATCGGCGCGCATTACAAGCGCGTGGAAGCCGGCCTGCTGGCGCGCAGCGCGGCGGTGGTGGGCATCACCGAGGATTTCCGCGCGCCGGCGCTGGCGGCGGGCGTGGCCGCGGCGCGCTACACCACCATCCCCAACTGGGCGCCGCTGGACGAGGTGCGGCCGCGCGCCAAGGACAATCTGTGGGCGCAGGCGGCGGGGCTGGAGCGCAAGATGGTGTTTCTGTACTCGGGCACGCTGGGCTTCAAGCACAACCCTGATTTGCTGCTGGCGTTGGCCAAGGCCTTTGCCGCCGATCACGACGTGGAAGTCGTGGTCAATTCGCAGGGCGCGCCGGCCGACTGGCTGCGCGCGCAGGCCGCGGCGGCAGGGCTGCGCAACCTGCGCGTGAATCCGTTTCAGCCCTACGAAATGATGTCCGATGTGCTGGCCAGCGCCGATGTGCTGGTGAGCATCCTCGAACCCGATGCCGGGGTGTATTCGGTGCCGTCCAAGGTGCTGAGCTACCACTGCGCCGGCCGCGCGATGCTGCTGGCGGTGCCGGCCGACAACCTCGCCGCGCGCATCGTGGTGGCGGAGGGCAGCGGCCTGGTGGCCGACCCGCGCGACGAAGCCGCGTTCATCGCCGCCGCGCGCACGCTGCGCGAAGACCACGCCGCGCGCCAGGCGATGGCCGCGCGCGCCCGCGCCTACGCCGAGCGCACGTTCGATCTGGCCGCGATCACCGACCGCTTCGAGGCGGTGTTGCGCGACTGCGTGGGGTGATGACGCTCGCCTCGGCAGGATCCTGATTGGGACTAGCGCGCGGATCGGTCACTGTTGCGCCTGCCGAACGGGACATCAAGGCCTGCCGATCAAGGCGATGGCCTTCCTGCGCACTTCGGCCAGCGCGGAGGGCGCAACCTTGCCCTTGAATTTGGCCTTGCGCCGCGTCCAGTCCAGGCTTTTCACCTGATCGGCGAGGATCGCCCCCGGCTTGCTGCCGGCAACGACCACCTCGAACGGGTAACCCTTGATCTGCGTCGTCATCGGACAGCACAGCATCAGGCCGGTGCGCAGGTTGTACGCAGCAGGACTCAGCACGACGGCCGGGCGATGCCCGGCCTGCTCATGGCCGGCCTGCGGATCGAAATGCAGCCAGACCATGTCGCCGGCGTCAGGCACATATGGCTTCTTCATGGGCCGATGTCGGCGGCGGCGTGTTGTGCTCGCGTGAACCCGACGCGATGCGCGGACCTGGATTCATGTATCGCGTGGCGCATCAAAACGCCTCGTTGCCGACGGCCGCACCGAAGTTCGCTTCGGCGTGCAGGTTGTCGGGAGTGATGCCGGCAACGAGTGCGTCCAGATCGTCGTCCTCCGCGCGCACCGGCACGATCACGATGCAGCCTCCTTCTTCGCGCACCTCTGCCGTGGCATCCAGACGCAGCTTGGCCGCAGCCATGATCGCGGCCGGAATGCGTACCGCCGCGCTGTTGCCCCACTTCTTCACGGTGACTCGCATCGTGCACCTCGCCTGCTTGGGTATCGTGTCGGAGTGGATACTAGGGCAATGCTCCGCCATGTAGCAACAATGGCGATACATGGCGACCGGTGGCGTCCGCGGTGCGGATTTGCTGTCCGTGGTCTGCATGCCGCATACGCAATCGCGATCAGGTATCGAGAATGATCGGGCTGTCATTCCCGCGCAAAGCCCGCCCCCGCGAAGGCCGGGTCGGGAATCGTTTCTTGACGGCGAAGCGGATCACCCCTGGCTTCCTGAAATCACTGGATCCCCGTCCCCGACACATGCATTCGGGGATGACGTTCCTGCGCGGGGATGACGGCACAAAAAAAGAAAGGCGCATTGCCGGAGCAAGGCTGGATGCAGCGATCGATGGCATTTGGTCGCGCCGAGGGCCAAGGTCCAACGCCACGCGCCGGCCGCTGCCTGTGCCGGGCTTGGACAGCCGGAATGCATTGGACTCACAATGTCTGCTTATGGATCGGAAAGGGGACGACTGATGCAGAAGCGCGACCGGATTTTCGTGGCGGGCCATCGTGGCCTGGTGGGCTCGGCGGTGGTGCGTGCATTGCGCGCACAGGGCTTCGAGAACCTGTTGTTGCGCACGCGCGCCGAGATGGACCTGACCGATCAGGCGGCGGTGTATCGCTTCTTCGAGGCGCAGCGTCCGGACTATGTGTTTCTGGTGGCGGGCAAGGTCGGCGGCATTCTCGCCAATAGCAGTTACCCGGCGGATTTCATCCGCGACAATTTGATGATCCAGTCCAACGTGATCGATGCCGCGCACCGCTATGGCGCGCGCAAGCTGCTGGATCTGGGTTCCTCGTGCATTTATCCGAAGCACGCGCCGCAGCCGATGACCGAGGATTGCCTGTTGTCGGGCGCGCTGGAGCCGAGCAACGAGTGGTACGCGGTGGCCAAGATCGCCGGCCTGAAGATGTGCCAGGCCTACCGCCGCCAGCATGGCTTCGATGCGATCAGCCTGATGCCGACCAATCTGTACGGGCCGGGCGACAATTTCGACCTCGACAGCTCGCACGTGCTGCCGGCGATGCTGCGCAAGTTTCACGATGCCAAGCTGCGCGGCGACGATCACGTGATGCTGTGGGGCACCGGCACGCCGCGGCGCGAGTTTCTGCACGTGGACGATCTGGCGCGCGCCTGCCTGTACGTGATGGAGCAGTACGAGGGCGAGGCGTTTCTCAATGTGGGCGTGGGCGTGGACGTGAGCATCCGCGAGCTGGCCGGGATGGTGCAGGAAGTGGTGGGCTTCAACGGCCGCATTGACTGGGACGCGAGCAAGCCCGATGGCACCCCGCGCAAGTTGCTGGATGTGAGCAAACTGCATGCGCTGGGCTGGACGGCGAGCATCCCGTTTCGCGAGGGCGTGGCGGCGACGTACCAGTGGTATCTGCAGCACCTCGCCAGCGCCAAGGCGGTGGCGTAGGCGCGCAGCGCGGTAGGGCCATGCCCGGCACAGGTGCGAACCGAACCCTCGGTCCCTCCCTCAGGGACTTCCGTTGCTCGTCTCCCGGCGGGAGAGGGATGCAGAGCGTTGGCCCTCCGACGTGGCGGGAGAGGGATGCAGAACGCTGGCCGACCGATCGCCACCGCGCGTGCTGGTTTCGGTTTTTCCGGGCGCGATGAATTGCACCTCGAGCGTGATGGTACGGCGATCACGCCTTCCGGCAAGTGCGTACCCTCACCCTCGATCCCTCTCCCGGCGGGAGAGGGATGCAAGGCGCTGGCCATTCGACGCGGCCGTCAGGCGCGGCGGCGTTGTGCCAGCAGCCACGGCAGATTCAGGCACGCCAGCAGCAACAGGCTGAACATGCCCAGACCGCCGCCGCCACCGGGCGCGGCGGGTGGTGCCGATACGGCGAAGGTGATCGCGGACGAAGTGCCGCCGCCGGGCGCGGATGTCGCCACCGTCACCGCGATGCTGCCGCCGGCGGCGAGATCGCCGGCCGGCACGCTCGCGTTCAACTGCGTGGCCGACACGTAGCTGGTGCTCAGCGCCTTGCCATTCCAGTCGATGGTCGAGACAGGGACGAAGTTGCTGCCGGTGGCGGTGATCGTCACGCTGCTGGCGCCGCCTTGCGCCGAGGTCGGCGAGATCGCGCTGAGGATCGGTGCCGGGTAATCCACCGCGAAGCTGGCGCTGGCGCTGCCGCCGCCCGGTGCCGGTGTCACCACCGACACGGTGACGTAGCCGCCGCTGGTCAGATCCGCCGCGGGCACACTGGCGGTCAGCGTGCTCCCCGACACGTAGCTCGTGGTCAGCGCGCTGCCGTTCCACTGCACCTTCGAGACCGGCTGGAAGCCGCTGCCATTCACGGTCAGGGTGAATGCCGCGCCGCCCATGGCCGCGGCGGCCGGTGACAGCGAGCTCACCGTGGGCGGCGGATAGGCGACGGTCAGATTGGCCCCCGCCGAGATGCCGCCTCCGGGGATCGGGTTGCTCACCACCAGCGTGTGCGTGCCGGACACCGCCAGCGTCGCCGCCGGGATGGTCACTTGCAGTTGCGTCGCGGACTGGTAGGTATCGGCCAGCGGCGCGCCATCCAGGCTCACGCTGCTGTTGCCGACAAAGCCGTTGCCATTGAGCGTGACCACGCTGGCGCTCGCGTCCAGGGTGAGCTGATTCGGACTGAGCGAGGTCAGTGTCGGCGTCGGGTTGTAGGCCGGCGAGCCGAGCCAGGCGCCACGCCCGTCGGTGGCGGCCTGCAGCACGGGTTGGTCGGGGTTCGAGGTATCGAACCACGCCAGTTGATTGACCGAAATGTTGGCTGGACCCTGGCTGCTGGCGCTCCAGCTCTGGCCATCATCGAGGCTGGCGTACACGCCGGTCAGCGTGCCGACGTAAAGGATTTGCGGGTAGGCCGGATGCGTGACCAGCGAGTACACCGGGCCGGGCGGCAACCCCGTGCCGATGCCGGTCCAGGTATTGCCGCCATCGGTGCTGACGAAGACATCGTCATCGGTGCTGAGAAATCCGGCGTAGGTGACATACACCGTGTTCGGCTGCCCCGGCTGCACCCAGAAACTGTTGACCATCAGGCTGTGCGCCGAGGTATCCGGCAGCGTGCTGCTGCCGGATTGCGTCCAGATCGGGGTGGCCGCGGTGGCATTGGTGGTATGCCAGACCTGACCGTTGTCGTAGCCCACCCACAGGTTGTTGTTGCTGGAGGGGTCCACGCCGATGGCGCTGATGTAATTGCCGCCGCTGCCCACTGGCAGGGTGATGCCGTTGAGCGAGGTCCAGGACGGGTTGGCATTCTGGATGTTGCTGCCCAGCCACAGCGAGGCTCCGCCACCCAGCATCTGCGTGGCCGCCGCGGTGCCGTTGGGCACCAGCGCCAGCGGCGCGATGAAGTTGGCGTTCTGGTTGGCGGTGTCCGGCGGCTCGGTGCTGTACTGCTGCGCGGTGCCGCCGGTGCTCGAGTAGAACAGGCTCAGGTTGGTGTATTCGCCATACAAGAAATTGCCGTCGGCCGGGTCCACCGCGGTCTGGCCGCCATCGCCGCCGAAGATCTGCTGCCAACTGTCCGGCTGCGGCGCGGCGCCGCTGACATAGCCGGTGTACAACTGCGTGCCGTTGTCCTGCGCGCCGGCCACGATCGGGGTGATCGGCGCGCCGTTGCTGCCGAGGTGGCTGGACGCGGTGGCGCCGGCGTGCCCGGCGATGGCATAGAACTGGGTCACCGCGAGGCCGCTGTTCTGCGCCAGCCAGTTGCTGGTGAACTGTCGGTAAAACCCGCCGTCGTTGCCGACATAAAACGCGTTGCTGGAGGCGCTCCAGGCGAAGGCGTGCTGGTCGGCGTGCAGATGGTTGGTACGGGCGTAGGCCTCGCCGGACATGGTCCAGGTGCTGCCGCCATCGGTGGAGCTGAAGATGTCGATGCCGCCGACGTAGATCGTCGGCGCGGTGCCGGAGGCATGCGGCAGCACGTCGATGACGTTGTCATAGCCGCCCTGGCATTCGACCGGGCTGCCGCTGAACGAGTTGTCGCACAGCGCGCCGACGGCGGTGCCGCTGACGGCGTTGACGAAGGCGCCGGTGCCGGCCAGCAGGGTCCAGGTCTGGCCATCGTTGATCGAGTGGTACACCTCGCCGCTGGGGCTGCTGCCGTTGTTGTTGTCCACCGAGGCGTACACCGATCCGGCGACGCTGGGGTCGAAGGCCAGCGCGCTGCGCCCACCGCCGGGCATGCCGCTGGCCGCGCTCCAGGTGGCGCCGGCGTTGGTGGAATAGACCACCGAGCCGTTGTAACTGTCGGCCACGGCGTCATTGGGGTTGTTCGGGTCGAACACCACGTCGAAACTGGTGCCGCTGCTGCCGGCGGCAGGCCACACCTGCGCCCAGGTGTTGCCGCCATCGGTGCTGCGCGCGATGCCTTGCAGGGTCGCGGCCAGCGCCACGCCGTTGCTGTTGGTGGCGATCGAGTTGATCACCGCCCAGAAGGCGTTGGCCGATGCCGGCGCGGTGCTGGAGATCGGCGTCCACGTGTTGCCGCCGTCCGTGGACATGAGCATGCCGCTGCCGGGCTGGAACTCGTTGAACGGGTCGCCGGTGCCGGCCAGCAGCGTGCCGCTGGGCAACTGCGCGATGGCGTCGACCGCGAGCGAGCCGGGAAATTCGCTGACCGCGCTCCACGAGCTGCCGCCATCGCTGCTCTGCCACAGGCCGCCGCCGGCGGCGCCGACGATCAGATGCTGGGCGTTGGACGGATCGATCCAGATGGTGTTGATGCGTCCGCCGACGTTGCCGGGGCCGATCTCGGTCCAGTTGATCTGTCCGGGCGCCGCGCTCGCCGCCGGGTTGGCGCCGGTGGGCTTGAGCGCGCTCGTCTGCGCGCGATGCTGCGCCAGCATGCGCGCGCGCGCGCGCAGCGCGGACTGGTACAGCGCGCCGTCATAGCCGCCGCCCGGCGCCGACAATTCACGTTGCTGCCAGGCGGCCACGGCGCGATCGCGCGCGGAGCGGTGCAGCGCGCCGGGCGCGGTCGCGGCGACGGCGGTCAGACTGGTCACGGCGAGCACGGCCCACCAAGGTATGCGTTTCATGCGGATCCTCCTGGAATGGTGACGACGGTGTGGACGGGTGCGATCAAATCGGTGCCGGCGGCGTCGCGCACGCGCAGCGTCAGCGCATAACGCGCCGGCGTCGTGGCGCGCAGCACGAAGCTGCACAGCGGGATGGCCGGAAGTGGGAAGCGCGCGCCCTGGGCCGGATGCACGACAGGGGGCGCGAGCGCCTGCAACGCGCAGAGCGCCGGGCTGATGGCGAGGCGCGGGTCAGTCGCGACCACGCTGACGCGCACCGCGCCCAGCGGCGCGCGCGCGTACAGATGCACGACGAGGTTGAGGCTGTGCGGCGTCATCGTGCGCGTGGCGATGCGCAGCGACAGCGCGGCGGCGGACGTGGTTGCCGCCGGCGTGGCGTGGGCGGAATGGCTTGTGTCTGGCGCGGCCATCGCGCAGCCCGCCAGCAGCAGCATGCCGGCGGTGGCTGACAGCCCGCGTGCGATCCGTGCGCAGCAACGTTCCAAGCCCACTCCCCCCGGTCTGCTTGCGGCGGCAGTGAAACACGCGTGCGCGCCCGCTTTCCACATACAAAATCGTAATCCGGTTGAAGGATCTCGACGCCGCGGTTTGCCGAAGAGCCAGATTCCTAGCTGCGCTCAGAACGACCAACGCGACCGAAGGAAGTCCAGAGGAGAAGTCCCCAAGGGATGACGCCATGGCGAGCGTGGCGGCGCACGCCTCACCGCACCAGTTGATCGAGCCTGAAAATCGGCAGCAGGATGGCGAGCACGATGATGAACACGATCAGGCCCATGAACACGATGGTCATCGGCTCGAACAGCGCCAGCGCGGTGCTGATCAGGCCTTGGGCTTCGCGCTCCTGTTGTTGCGCGGCGCGCTCGAGCATGGCCTCGAGCTGGCCGCCGCCTTCGCCGCTGGCGATCAGGTACACGGCCATGGGCGGGAAGTAGCCGCTGCGTTCCAGCGCGGCGGCGATGCCGGAACCTTCGCGCACGCGCACCGTGGCCTCGGCCAGCGCGGCGCGCAGCGGCAGGCTGTGCACCACCTGCTGGGCGATGCCGAGGCCTTCGAGGATGGGCACGCCGCTGACCGTGAGGATGCTCAGCGTGCGCGCGAAACGCGCGGTTTCGAGGCCGCGCACCAGGCGCCCGAAAAACGGCAGGCGCAGCAGGAAGCGTTGCCACGCTTGCAGCGGGCCGGGGCGGCGCAGCAGCGCGCGCACGCCCAGCACCAGCGCGATCAATGCGATCAGCAGCAGCGGCCACCAGCCGCGCAGGAATCCGCTGATGCCGATCAGCACGCGCGTCAGCAGCGGCAGTTGCGCGTGCATGGTGGTGAACACCTGCACGATCTTGGGCACCACGTAGCCGAGCAGCCCGGCGAGGATGCCGACCGCCATGATCACCAGGAAGCTGGGATAGATCAGCGCCTGCTGCACGCGCTGCTGCAGTGCCTGGCGCGATTCGGTGTAGTCGGCGAGGCGCGCCAGCACCGCGTCGAGATGGCCGGACTGCTCGCCGGCGGCCACGGTGGCGCGGTACACGTCGTCGAACACGGCGGGAAAATCGGCCATGCCCGCGGCCATGCCGCGGCCCTCGACCACGCGCGCGCGCACGCCGCTGAGCACGCGCTGCACGCGCGGCTTGCGCGCCTGGCGCAGCGCGGTGCCCAGCGCCTCGGCCAGCGGCGCGCCGGTGATCAGCAGGGTGGCGAGCTGTCGCGTGAACAAGGCCAGTTCGTCGGCGGGCAGGCGCGTGCGCCGCCGCCCGCGCGTCGGGCTGCCGAGCCCTTCGGCGACGGACTCGACGCTGAGCGGACTGAGGCCGCTTTCGCGCAGGCTTTGCCGCACCTGGCGCGCGGTGTCGCCCTCGAGCATGCCGCGCTGGCGTTTGCCGGCGGCATCCAGGGCCACGTATTCGAACGCGGGCACGGGCGGCTCAGACGCTGGCGCGGGTGACGCGCAGCAGTTCTTCCAGCGAGGTGTCGCCGCCGAGCACGCGCTTGAGACCATCGCTGCGGATACCGGGCGCGCGGCTGCGCGCGTAGGTTTCCATGTCGGCGTCGGAGGCGCCATCGTGGATCATGCGCGCCAATGGCGCATCGATCGGACTGACCTCGTAAATGCCGCTGCGGCCGATGTAGCCACTGCCGTGGCAGCGCTCACAGCCCGCCGGGTGACACAGCGCCGGTGCCGGCGTGGCCGGCACGCCGAGCTGCGCGCATTCGCCGGGGGTGGCGGCCTCGCGGCGCTTGCAGTGCGGGCACAGCAGACGCACCAGGCGCTGCGCGGCCACGCCGATCAGGCTGGTGGCCAGCAGGTACGGCTCCACGCCCATGTCGCGCAGGCGCGTGATCGCGCCGATCGCGGTGTTGGTGTGCAGCGTCGACAGCACCAGATGGCCGGTGAGGCTGGCCTGCACCGCGATCTCGGCGGTTTCCAGATCGCGGATCTCGCCGACCATCACCACGTCCGGATCCTGACGCAGGATCGCGCGCAGGCCGCGCGCGAAGTCGAGATCGATTTTCGGGTTGACCTGGGTCTGGCCGATGCCGTCGAGAAAATATTCGATCGGATCCTCGACGGTGAGGATGTTGCGCTTGCGGTCGTTGAGCTCGGTCAGCAGCGCGTACAGCGAGGTGGTCTTGCCCGAGCCGGTGGGGCCGGTGATCAGCAGGATGCCGTGCGGCTCGCGGATCAGCGCGGCGAAGCGCGCGCGCGTGGCCGGCTCCACGCCCAGCGCGCCCAGATCCAGGCGCCCGGCCTGGCGATCGAGCAGGCGCAGCACCACGCGCTCGCCGTAGCCCGATGGCAACGTGGACACGCGCACGTCCACCGGCCGCCCGGCGATGCGCAGGCTGATGCGTCCGTCCTGCGGCAGGCGTTTTTCGGCGATGTCCAGACGCGCCATGACCTTGATGCGCGACACCAGCGTGCCGGCCAGCGCGCGCGGCGGTTCGAGGATTTCGCGCAGCATGCCGTCCACGCGCAGGCGCACGCTGAGGCGGGTTTCGAAGGGTTCCAGGTGCACGTCCGAGGCGCCCTCGCGCACCGCCTGTGCGAGGATGGCGTTGATCAGGCGGATGATCGGCGCGTCGTCCTGGCTTTCCAGCAGGTCTTCGGGCTCGGGCAGGGACGAGGCGATGGCGGCGAGGTCGAGTCCGTCGCCGAGGTCTTCCATGGTGGCCTGCGCGCCGCCGGGGGCGTTGTCGCCATACGCCGCGGCCAGCGCGCGCGCGAAGTCGGCGTCAGACAGCGCCTCGAGCTGCAGCGCGCAGCCGAGCACGCGCGTGAGTTCGCTCAGTGCCTGCGGCTCCGGCGCGCCGCGATGGCGCACGCGCGCCTGCGCGCCATCCATGTTCACCAGCATGCCGTGGCGTTTGGCCCAGGCGTAGCCGGGCAGCGCGGGCGGTGCTGCCGGCAGCGCCGCCACGGGCTGGGCGCGGGGTGTGCCGATGCGCATGGATCAGCCGCCGTGCGTGCCGCGGACGGGTGCCGGCGCGCTGGCCGCGACGGCCGGCGCGAGCGGCGGCGCGCTACGTGCGCCGACGCTGGCACCGGGCGCTGGCGCCACGCTCGCAGCCGTGGCCGGTGCCACGCTGCTGCTGGCCGGCGCCGGCACGAACTGGCGCAAGTGCGTCGGCAGCGGTTGCTGCCGCATCGAATTGCGGTTGTTGGCGGCGCGCGCCGACTGCTCGCGCAGGATGCGGTATTTTTCGGCGGTATAGGCGTTCGCGGCGTTTTGCGTATCGATGATCACCGGATGCAGGAAGATCATCAGGTTCTGCTTCTGCAACTGGCGCGAGGTCGAGCTGAACAGGCGTCCGATGAACGGCAGACTGCCGAGCAGCGGCACTTTCTGCACCGAGTCGGTGTAGCTGTCCTGGATCAGCCCGCCCAGCACCACGATCGCGCCGTTGTCGGTGATCACCACGGTCTTGACCTGGCGCGTGTTGGTGATCAGATCGACCGCGCCGCTGATCGAGGGCGCGATGCTGGATACGGTGAGATCCAGCTTCAGGCGCACGCTGTCGCCCTCGTTGATCTGCGGCGTGACCTTGAGGGTGATGCCGACTTTCTTGCGCTCGATGGTCTGGAACGGACTGCTCACCGTGCCGCCGCCGCCCTGATTGAGCGTGGTGCTGTAGCTGCCGGTGACGAAGGGCACGTCCTGGCCGACCACGATCTCGGCCTGCTTGTTGTCCAGCGTCATCAGGCTGGGCGTGGACAGGATGTTGGTGGCCGAGTTGGATTGCAGCGCGTTGAGCAGCAGGCCGTAGCGCGCCTGTCCGCTGCGGTTGCTGCCGAAGCCCAGGAAAACCCCGGGCGATGCGGCCAGCGCCTGACCGATGGCGCTGGCGCCGCCGGCGAGGGTCGCCAGCGGCAGCGCGCCGTTGGTGAAATTGCTGACGGCGACCGGATTTTGCGTCGAGCCAACGCTGGGCAGCACCGCGATCTGCGCGCCGAGCTGCCTGGACAGATCGCCGGAGACCTCGGCGATGATCGCGTCGATGAGCACTTCCTTGGGCCGCACATCGAGCTGGCGCACCAGTTGCTGCAGGTCGCGCACGCGATCCGGCGGCCCGGTGATGATCAGCGCGTTGTTGGTGACATCGGCCTGGATGTTGATCGGTGACTCCGGCGCCGCCTTGGTTTTCTCGGTGGTCTTTTCCTGGGTCTGCACGACTTGCTGCAGCAGTTTGGCCAGATCCTCGGCCTTGGCGTAGCGCAGGAAGATCACCTGCGAGTTGCCGGCCGCGGGCAGCGACACATCGAGCTGCTGGATCAGCGCGCGCAGCCGCGCCTGCGCGGCCGGATCGCCGGCGATGAGGATGCTGTTGGTGCGCGCATCGGCGACCACGCGCGCTGGCGGCAGGCCGCCCTCGCCGGCGCCGGTGCCGGTGCCTTGCAGTTCATTCAGCGTGCGCGCCACCTGCTCGGCCGAGGCGTGCTTGAGCTGCACGATGCTGATGCCGCCATTGGCGGGATTGTCCAGTTGCTGAACCAGCTTGACGATGCGCTCGACGTTGTCGGCGCGGTCGGTGACGATCAGCACGTTGCCCGGCGGGTAGGCCGACAGCACCGCCTGCGGCGGCAGCAACGGACGCAGCAGCGGCAGCAGTTGCATCACCGGCACGGTACTCACGTGGATCACGCGCGTGATCAGCGCCTCGCCCCGGCCGTGCAATTGCAGGGTCTGGCGCGCGTTGATCGAGGGCACGATCTTCACCACCGGGCCGGACGGCACCGCGGCATAGCCGTAGACCTCCAGCACCGACAGGAACACCTGGTACAGCGCGTCGCGGTCCATCGGCGTGGACGACACCACGGTGACATTGCCGCGCACGCGCGGGTCGACCACGAAATTGATGCCGGTGGCCTTGGACACGGTGTCGATCAGGGTGCGGATATCGACGTTGCGCAAGTTCAGCGTGACGTCCTGCGCCGCGGCGGACGCGGGCAGCGCGGCCGGAGGGGGGGCATCCTGCTGCGCGAACGCGTAGCCCGACAACAGCAGGCCGAGCGCAGGCAACAGCAGGCGGGAAAGGAGGGGCAGGGTGCGCTTCATGATGACTCGCGGTCGCAACGTGGGTTGAGCGTATCAGGCCGGCGCGCGCATGCCGCGGACGGGCGCTGTCGCCTGGGCAGGGTCGCGGTTGCGATGCGGCTCATCGCGGCTTGATCTGCGGGCTGAGGTTGATCGTCTGGCCATTGCGCTCGACGACGATTTGCGCGTTGCCCTGCTGCAGTGCCTCGCGCAACTGCACGCTGCTCAGCGCGGCGTCGCCCAGCGGCTGACCGTTGATGCTCACCAGCACATCGCCGGGGCGCAGCCCGAGCCTGGCGAAGGCCTGCGCGTTCGCGCCCGGACTGAGCACGTAACCGGCCAGACGGCCCTGACGCTCGATCGGCATGCCGTTGGCGATATCGCCGACCTGCAGCGGCCCGCGCGGCAGCGGCGCGCCGGAGGACTCCGGCATGGGCGCATGCATGCCGGGCGGCCGCGGCGCGTTGGCCAGGGCCACCGGTTCCGGCGCGGGCGCCAGTTCCGCATCGGCGTTGTCAGCGCCGCCGGCGTGCTTGATCAAGGCCAGACTTTGCGTGCCGGCGCTGGTATCCAGCAGCACGCCATCGCTCAGTACGCGCTGCAGGCTGGCGCCGTAGGGCAACGCCGCGCCTTGTGCATAAACCTTGGCCGGGCTGCTGTCGGCGGCGATGATGGCGTAGCCGTGCCCGCTGGCATCGGCCCACACGCCTTCGAGCTTCAGCGGCAGCGTGGTCGGCGGCGCGCTGCCCAGCAGCGGCGTGCCGAACAGGTGCGCGGCCAGCAAGCGCTGCCAGGCCTGCTGCGGGCTCAGCGTGGGCATCGCGCTGAATTCGGCCACGGCCTGCGCGGCGGCGGCGCGCGTGGCGCGGATCAGCATGCCCAGACGCCACAAGTTCCAGCCCGCCAGCAGCAGCAACAGCAGCGCCAGCACCCCGATGATGCGCGCCGGGCGCGGCAGATGCGCGGCAAACCGCTGCCTGTTCATCGTGCTCCCCCATGCGGCGCCTTGCGCCGGCTGATCCAGCTCCAGCGGACTAGCATAAAGAGTGCGGCGCCCGTTGCACCATACAAATGCGCGATCGGCAGCACCGGACCATCCATGCCCCAGTCCTCGGCGGCCAGCGGGCCGCGCAGCACGCTCCAGCCGATCAGTACCAGCATCCCGGCCAGCAAGAGGCCGGAATACCATGGCCGCGTGCGCAGGTTGGCCAGGCAGCCCACGGTGAAGATGCCGTAGAGAATCGCCGAGATGCCCACGTACCAGTGCACCGTCGGGCTGAATGCGAACAGGCCCAGACCGATCACCAGGCCATCCCACAGCACCAAGGCGACCCACGCGCGCAGCGTCAGCGCGCGCCCGAACAGTGCCCAGATCAGCCACAGTCCAAGCAGATCGTGCGCCAGGTGGCCCCAGCCCAGGTGCACGAAATTGCCGCTGAGCAGGCGCCACCACTGGCCGTGCGCGATAGCACCGCGCTGGTAGCGCAGCAGCGGTGCCGCGTGCAGCGCCTGCAGCAGCGCGCACAGCACGGTCAGCGCCAACGGCAGCGCCCACACGCGCAGCAGCGCAGCGGTGCGCGCGCTCATGCGGCGCGCTCCAGCAGGCACAGCAGTTCAAAGTGCGCGGTGTGCGGAAACATGTCCAGCACCTGCGCACGGCGCGCGCGGAAACCGGGCAGGGCGGCCCGATCGCGCGCCAGACTGTCGGCGTTGCAGCTCGAATAAATCAGCCAGCGCGCGCTCGAGGCTTGCAGCGTGGCGCACAATTCCGCGCCCAGTCCGCGCCGCGGCGGATTGACGATGACCAACGGCGGCAGCGTGCCCAGCGCCGCAGTGCCTTGCGCGGCGTCGTGCGTTTCGAACCGCACACCCTGCAGGCCCGCAGCGCGCGCGGCACGCTGCGCCAGCGCCACCGCCGCCGCGCTGTTTTCGATGCCCAGTACCGCGCGCCGCCCATCGGCGCAGTGCAGGGCAAAACCCCCGCTGCCGCAATACAGGTCCAGCAGCGCGGGCGGGTCGATTTCCTGCACCCACGCGCGCGCCTGCCGGTACAGCGCCGCGGCGACTTGCGTGTTGGTCTGCAGGAACGCCTGCGGACCCACGTACAGGGTCAGCGCATTGATGCGCAGCGGCAGCGCATCCGTATCGGCCAGCAGGATTTCCTCGGGGCCTTCCAGCAACGCCTGGTGCAACGGCTGCAAGTTGGCACTGAGCACGCGCGCCTGCGGCAACTCGGCCTGCAACTGCGGCAGATGCTTGCGCAAGCGCCCCAGCGCCTCGCGCGAGCGCAGCACGAAGCGCAGCATCAGCGCGCCGGAATCCTCGGCCACGGTGACCAGCACGAACTTCAGCTCGCCGCGGCGCTCGGCTACGTGGTAGGGCGCGATGCGCGCGGCGGATATCAGCCGCCGCAGCGGCGCGAACGCGGCGTGCAACGCGGCCGGATACAGCGCGCAATCCTCCAGATCGACGCCGATGCCGCCGGCATCCAGCAATCCCAGCAGCGGCGTCTCGATGCTGCCGCCGACCACCATCTTGGCGCGGTTGCGGAAGCCGCTTTCGGCGCTGGCGACCGGCGCCAGCCAGTGCACGCCGGGGTCATCGCCCAGCGCGTTGCGCGCGGCCTGCTGCTTGGCCGCCAATTGCTGCGCATAAGGCCGCGGCAGCCACGTGCAGGATCGGCAGCGGGCGGATTCAAAATACGCGCAGTGCATGCGATGCGCTCAGCCTGATAACGTTCAGGCGGCGGACTTCTCGGCCTCGATGCGCTGCCCGAGACGCGCATTCAGGCGATCGAGATTCACCAGCGACAGCAGGTGCGCGTAGATCCAGCCCAGTGCGCCGTTTTTCAGCAGCGCCTGCGCCTGATCCGCCGGCAGTGCCTTGAGCTTGTCCTCGTCGATCATCCACAGACCGGTGAGCACCTGCGCCTCTTCGCCTGCGCTGACGGCGCGCTGCAGTTGCCTTGATTCGAGCAGGTCGAGACGATTCAGCTCGCCCATGAACGCCTGCGTGGCGCGGATGTGGCTCTGGTATTCCTCGAGAAAACCCAGCGTGCGCTTGAGCGATTCGCTCTCCTTGCCCTCGCTGTCGAACAGTGGATCGCCTTCCTCGGTGTTGAAACCCGGCCAGGCCTCATCGAGGACGACCTGGAAGCGCTCGCCATCGGCGGCCAGCGCGTAGGGATAGCGGCGCACGAAGGCGGGGATGTAGCTCTCGCTCCAGTGCCCGTCGCGCTGCACGTGCAGGTTCTCGCCGCCGCGCAGGCCGACCAGCGCCACGGGCAGGGCCTGCGCGGCGCTTTCGCCGGCGAACACGATCGGGTGGTCACGCACGGCCACGGCGAACTCGAAACCCACCAGCGGCAGCGCATTCAGCGCGGCGACGTGCAGGAAGCGGTCATTGGCGCGCAGGCGCAGGTGACGGTGGGCCTCGCGGTTGAGGGCCACGGGACGGTCATAGATCAGCAGGGTTTTCATGCGTGGGCCGTGATGGGCGGGGTGTGTTGCGATTGTAGGCGGTTTCGCCCCGATTCCAGCCGCCGCGCCACGTCGCGGCCAGCCTTGCGGGTACACTCGCGGGCCGCAACGTATCCCTTTTCCGGGTGGGTCTGGCAACGATGAATCTGGTTCCCGTATTGCTTTCCGGTGGCTCCGGCACGCGCTTGTGGCCGCTGTCGCGCGAGGCCTATCCCAAGCAGTTCCTGGCGCTGACCGGCGCGCACTCGCTGCTGCAGGAAACCTGGCTGCGGCTGGCTGGCCTGGACGTGGCGGCGCCGCTGGCGGTGGCCAACGAGGAACACCGCTTCATGGTCGCCGAGCAGTTGCGCGAAGTCGGCTGCACGCCGGCCGCGCTGCTGCTCGAGCCGGTCGGTCGCAACACCGCGCCGGCCATCGCCGTGGCGGCGCTGGAGGCGTTGCATCAGCACGCCGGCGATGCATTGCTGCTGGTGCTGCCTACTGATCACGTGGTGGCCGATGCGGCCGGGTTTCGCGCCGCGGTGCGGGCCGCGCTGGCGGCGGCCACGGCCGGCAGGCTGGTGACTTTCGGTGTGCTGCCGCAAGCGCCGGAAACCGGCTACGGCTACATCAAGGCGGCGCCGGGCGAGGGCGTGCGCGCGGTCGTGCGTTTCGTCGAGAAACCCGATGCCGCGCATGCCGCGCAGTATCTGGCCGCGGGCGATCATTACTGGAACAGCGGCATGTTCCTGTTCAGTGCGCAGCGTTATCTGGATGAGCTGCAGCGCCAGCAGCCGGCCATGCTCGCCGCCTGCCGCGCGGCGCTGGACGGCGCGCGGCGCGACGCCGATTTCATGCGTCTGGACGCGGCCGCGTTCGTGGCCTGTCCGGCCAATTCCATCGACTACGCGGTGATGGAAAAAACCGCGGATGCCGCGGTGCTGCCGGTGGACATCGGCTGGAGCGACGTCGGCTCGTGGTCGGCGCTGTGGCAGGTTGCCGAGCGCGACGCGCAGGGCAACGCGCATCGCGGCGACGTGCTGGCGCTGGACTGTCGCGACACCTATGCGTGGAGCGACAAGCGCCTGATCGCGCTGGTCGGGCTCGACGACGTGGTGGTGGTGGACACCGACGACGCCGTGCTGGTGGCGCGCAAGGAGCGCGTGCAGGAGGTCAAGGTCGTGGCGCAGCAGCTCAAGCAGAGCGCGCGCAGCGAGGCCATCTGGCACCGCAAGGTGTACCGCCCCTGGGGCGCCTACGATTCGGTCGATGCCGATGCGCGTTTCCAGGTCAAGCGCATCACCGTCAAGCCCGGCGCCACGCTGTCGCTGCAGATGCACCATCACCGCGCCGAGCACTGGATCGTGGTCACCGGCACCGCGCGCGTGACCCGCGGCGAGGAAACCTTCCTGCTCGGCGAGAACCAGAGCACGTTCATTCCGCTGGGTACCGTGCACCGTCTGGAAAACCCCGGCAAGGTGGCGCTGGAATTGATCGAGGTGCAGTCCGGCAGCTATCTGGGCGAGGACGACATCGTGCGCTTCGAAGACAAGTACGGGCGCTCCGGCTGATGGATCTGCTCGATCGGCTCGAAGCTGAGTCCGTGCACATCCTGCGCGAGACCGTGGCCTGTTCGCGCAAGCCGGTGCTGCTGTATTCGATCGGCAAGGACTCGTCGGTGCTGCTGCATCTGGCGCGCAAGGCGTTCGCGCCGGCGCCGCTGCCGCTGCCGCTGCTGCATGTCGACACCGGCTGGAAATTCCGCGAGATGATCGCGTTTCGCGACCGCGTCGCCGCCGCGCCCGATGTGCAGATGCTGGTGCACACCAATCAGGAGGGCGTGCGTGCGGGCATCGGCCCGATCAGCCACGGCGCCAGCGTGCACGTGGACGTGATGAAGGTGGCCGCGCTGCGCCAGGCATTGGAGCAGCACGGCTTCGATGCCGCGATCGGCGGCGCGCGGCGCGACGAGGAGAAATCGCGTGCCAAGGAGCGCATCTTCTCGCACCGCAACGCGCAGCAGCGCTGGGATCCGCGCCAGCAGCGCCCGGAGCTGTGGAATGTGTACAACACGCGCCTCGCGCCGGGCGAAAGCATGCGCGTGTTCCCGCTGTCCAACTGGACCGAACTGGACGTGTGGCGCTACATCCGCCGCGAAAAGATCGAAGTCGTGCCGCTGTACTTCGCCGCCGAGCGCGCGGTGGTCGAGCGCGACGGCGCGCTGATCATGGTCGATGACGAGCGCCTGCCGCTGGCACCCGGTGAGCAGCCGCGGCGCCGGCGCGTGCGCTTCCGCTCGCTGGGCTGCTATCCGCTGAGCGTGGCGATGGAGTCCGCCGCCGATACGCTCGATGCGATCATCGACGAGATGCAGACCAGCCGCCGCTCCGAGCGCGCCGGGCGCGTGCTCGATGCCACCGCCGGCACCTCGCTGGAGCAGAAGAAACGCGAGGGGCATTTCTGATGGCCGCGGCAGCAACGCAAACCCTGCTGCGCCTGATCACCTGCGGCAGCGTGGATGACGGCAAGAGCACCGTGATCGGGCGCCTGATGGCCGACACTGGCGCGGTGCCCGAGGACGTGCTCGAACAACTGGCGCGCGACAGCCGCCGCTTCGGCACGCAGGGCGAGGCGCTGGATTACGCGTTGCTGCTCGATGGCCTCGAAGCCGAGCGCGAGCAGGGCATCACCATCGACGTCGCCTACCGCTACTTCGCCACGCCGGCGCGCGCGTTCATCATCGCCGATTGTCCCGGCCACGAGCAGTACACGCGCAACATGGCCACCGGCGCATCCACCGCCGAGCTGGCCGTGGTGCTGGTCGATGCCGGCAAGGGCCTGCTGCGACAGACGCGGCGGCACAGCTATATCTGCGCGCTGATGGGCATCCGCCAGGTGATCCTGGCGGTCAACAAGATGGATCGCGTGGACTATGCCGAGGCGCGGTTTGCCGCGATCGCGCGCGACTACGCCACGCTGGCCGCGCGTCTTGGCATCACCCAGGTCACGGCGATTCCGTTGGCGGCGGTGCACGGCGAGAATCTCGTGCAACGCAGCGCGCGCATGTCCTGGTACCGCGGCCCGACGCTGCTTGAAGCCTTGCATGCGGCCAAGTCCGAGGCGCTCGCCGTGGATGCGCCGCTGTGCCTGCCGGTGCAGTGGGTCAATCGCCCGCACGCGGATTTTCGCGGCTATTGCGGCACCCTGGCCGCGGGTCGCGTGCGCGTCGGCGATGCCGTCAGCGTGTGGCCGGCGGGACTGCGCGCCACGGTGGCGCGCGTGCTCGCTGCCGGGCGCGAGGTGGAGCAAGCCGAGGCCGGCGCCGCGGTCACCCTGAGCCTGGTCGAGGAATGCGACATCGCGCGCGGCGACGTGATCGCCGCCGCCAGCGCGCCGCCCGATGTCGCCGACCAGTTCGCCTGCCACCTGCTGTGGATGGGCGAACAGCCCCTGCTGCCCGGGCGTCCCTACGAGTTGCGCCTGGGCAGCGCCCGCGCGTTGGCGCAGGTCACCGAGATCCGCCACAAGATCGATGTCGACACGCAGGAAGCCATGCCGGCGCGCACCCTGCGACTCAACGAGGTTGGCTATTGCCAGCTCAGTCTGGATCAGGCGCTGGCTTTCGCACCCTATGCGCGCAGCCGCGCGCTGGGTGGCTTCGTGCTCATCGACCGCATCAGCAACGCCAGCGTCGGCGCGGGCATGATCGATTTCGCCCTGCGCCGCGCCAGCAACATCCACTGGCAGCATGTGGATGTGAACCGCGCCGCGCGCGCCGCGCAGAACGGCCAGCGGCCGCGCTGCCTGTGGTTCACGGGTTTGTCCGGCGCGGGCAAATCGACGCTGGCCAACGCCGTGGAAAAGCGCCTGTTCGCGCTCGGTCACCACACCTATCTGCTGGATGGCGACAATGTGCGTCACGGCCTCAATCGCGATCTGGGCTTCACCGCCGAGGACCGCGTCGAGAACATCCGCCGCGTGGCCGAGGTGGCGCGGCTGATGGTCGATGCCGGGCTGATCGTGCTGGTGGCCTTCATCTCGCCGTTTCGCGCCGAGCGGCGCATGGCGCGCGAGCGCTTTGGCGCGGATGAGTTCGTCGAGGTGTTCGTCGATGCGCCACTGGCGGTATGCGAGGCGCGCGACGTGAAGGGCCTGTATGCCAAGGCGCGCGCCGGCCGGCTCAGCAATTTCACCGGCGTCGATTCGCCCTACGAACCGCCCGAGCAGCCCGAGGTGCACCTGCGCAGCGATCAGGCCGCGCTGGAGGCCATGGTCGAGGAGGTCGTACGCCGCGCGCTGGCGGGATAAGTGCGACGCATACGCCACGTGCGGCGCAAGGCTGGCGACAAAACGCGCATGGCCGCACTTGCGGCCCGGGCTCTGCCAGTTGGCGATTGAGAAGAGCAGTGTCCATGTGCGCGTTTCGCGCCGGAATGCGAGAATGCGCGCTGCTTCGGCGCCGTCAGCGCGTGCGATGGTCTACGGAGAGGTGGCCGAGCGGTTTAAGGCAGCAGTCTTGAAAACTGCCGTGGGTTCACGCCCACCGAGGGTTCGAATCCCTCCCTCTCCGCCAAGTTTGATGTGCGTAAAAGGCTTGTCTTGCGATGTGGTTGGATCGTAGCGATCAAGGGAGGGTGAGAATCCTCGCGGTTCGACGCAGGCGTCTGGAACGCCTGCGGATGCCGCAGGCAGCCCCGCGCGCTGGCGCGCGGGGTGAGGCGCAGGATGCGCCGAGCAATCCCTCCCTCTCCGCCAAGTTTGATGTGCGTAAAAGGCTTGTCCTGCGATGCGGTTGGATCGCAGCGATCAAGGGAGGGTGAGAATCCTCGCGGTTCGACGCAGGCGTTTGGACCTCGATCAGCTCCGGAGCGATCCAGGCGCGTGGCGCCATGTTGCGAGGAAGAAGAACAAGAGAACGACCGCTCCGACTTCCGCGGTGCAGGTTTTACCGGAAAGCTCAATCATCAGCGATTGAACTTAATTGTGGCTTGTAGATTTAACAGTCAAATACCGCTATAACACACTGAAGTTTAAGCGGCGGCGTATCAATAACTTGTCCTGGAGACAGCCCCATGAACCCCCTGATGTATGACGCCTCGGTCAAGGTTTTTGATCGCAGTCTGAGCGCGCTTGCCGCGATTCTCGACAAGGCCGTGGCGCACGCCGAGGCCAAGGGCTTCGATCCCGCGATCCTGCTCAACGACCGGCTCGCGCCGGACATGTTCACCTTGACGCGTCAGGTGCAGATTGCCTGCGATACCGCCAAGGGCGCCGCCGCGCGCCTCGCCGGCATCGAGGTGCCCAGACACGAGGATATCGAGGCCACGTTTCCCGAGTTGAAGGCGCGCATCGCCAGGACGCTGGCGTTTGTCGACGGCATTCCGGCCGCGGCGTTTTCCGGCAGCGAGGATCGCAGCGTGGTGTTGCAGATCCGCAAGCAGGACGTGACGTTCGCGGGGCGCACGTATTTGTTCGAGCATGCGTTGCCCAACCTGTTTTTTCATATCACGACGGCGTACGCCATCCTGCGCCACAACGGTGTCGCGATCGGCAAGGGCGATTACCTCGGCGCGCGCTGAGCCGCGCGCCGGCTATCGGGATTGACCCTGGGCTGGCGCCGCGGATCGCGGCGCGCAACCCGCAAAGCATGCAAACCCGCGCGATCTCGCACGGGTTCGCACGTCACTCAGGAGTGCTGGGTGGACGTTGCGGCGACGGTTCCTCGCGCCGCTTCCTTCAGGGCCTTCTCGATGGCACCCGGCGCGCACATGATGCTCATGAAGCTGTTCGAGCCCATCATGCTGAGATCGGGGAAATTGATGGCAATGCGGAATTTCACCGCCAGCGCATAAACCCTGTCGCCGGACACGAGGATGTCGTAGGGCAGGTGCCCGGTCGACTTGGGCGCCTTGAAGTCGATGCGGCTCATGATGTACTGGTCGCCGCTGCACTTGTTGCCGGCGGGGCCGGACAGCGCCACGCCGAACACGGTTTGCTGCTTGCCCGGGATGGCGACCTCATAGACCTCGCTGGTGCCGCCGTTGTGCGCGGCGAGGCCGGCCTTCACCGCGCTCACGGCTTGCTCGTGGCTGTCGTACTTGGCGAGGTGGTGGGGATCATCGAAGTAGGGCATCAGGAACTTGTAGTGGTAACCGCGCAAGTCCGATGCCGTCAGACCCTTCCTGGAACCATAGGCCTGCTGCGTGCCCAGCGCCTTGCCGAGATCCGCGGCCACGTCGGTCAGATTGTTTTTGAGACGATAGGCGTTGGCCATGTAGGTCGGATTGGTATAGGCCACCTGGATTTGCGTGGCGCCCTTGCTGGTCACCTGGGTGACCGTGACCCGCTGCACCGCGGCGTAGCCGCCAAACCTGGTTTCCGCGGCCGCCGCCAGCAGCGCTGGGTTGGTGACGCCGATCACTTCGGCCGATACCGTTTCGCCTTCTGGGAACGCGGCATTGGTATACGGGGCGTAGCTGCCGACGATCTTGAAGCCGTGGTCGGTGAGTTGTTTCTCGACCTGGATGACGACTTGCGCCATGTCGCCGCTCGTGGTGTAGGCCAGTTCAAACGGTTTGAGCCGCTCGGCGGCGCTGGCTTGATTCAGGCCCAGCAACGGCAGCAGCAACGCAACAACAGCCGCGATCGAAACAGACCGCAAACGCATGATGGATGTGACCATGATGGGCTCCTCGCGCCGATGTGGCGCATCCGCGAATCGCATATCAGTAATATGCGAGTCGGCAGTGAATGCATTCCGCCAGCCTGCGTCAAGGTTCGCTGCACTATTTTTCGGGTATCCGGAGTTGCGTGTGGGATCGGTCGATTCCGTCAGGTTGCCTGAGGGAATTCCCCAGTGTTGGACACGTGGCTTCAAGCAGGTACTGCTTCCAGCGTGGCGATGTGGGAACCGGGTAGGTGGCTTCGCGTAGGTATGGACGAACGGACTCGTGGTCGAAATGAGGCCGAAAGTAGGTCGAAATGCGGCCCTTGCATTTCGGACGTTTTCGACCGATCATTGCGCCCTGACGGGGCGCGAGTTCATCCGCAAGGTCAAAGCGCTGGGCAAGGATCGCGGCCTGCCCGTCCGGCTGGACACTTCACGCGGCAAGGGCAGCCACCAGACGTACTTCGGCTCCGTCTTCACTGTGGTGCGCAATCCGAAGGTCGAACTGAAGACAGGCACCTTTCATGCCATGTGCGCAACTCGGCGTCGAGCCCAACGATCTTTGAGGTTCATCATGGAACGCTTCGAATACGCTGTTGCACTGACCCCCGCCGATGAAGGCGGATTCGTTGTCACCTGTCGCGATCTGCCCCAGCTCATCACGCAAGGCGAGAGCGTGGCCGACGCGCTGGCGGCGGCCGCAGACGCAATGGATAAGGTATTTGCTACCTACATGCTGGCCAAGCTCGACTTCCCGCACCCCAGCAAGCAGCGGCGCGATGAACACCGCGTCGCCCCGCCGCCGGAAGCCGTGGCCAAGGCCGCCCTCTACGTGGCCATGCGCGAGTCAGGAATCAGCAATGTGCAACTTGCTCGGCAGCTCGGTGTTAACGAGAAGGAGGTGCGCCGCCTGCTCGACCCGCATTACGCATCGAAGCTGCCACGCATTGCGCAGGCGGTGGCCCTGCTGGGCAAGCGTCTGGTGATTGGGTTGGACGCGGCGTGAGCCACGCTTGGCGTCCGTTATCCATCCAGTGCAGCCATGAACAACCCCACCGGCCCGAACCTGCTCTTCTCCGAGCTGCAGACGAACGTCATCGTTGACCTGCTCATGCAAGATGACCCACGGCGCGGGTGCAGGATCGACCGCTCATGGTTAAGTGTCCGCGTTTGCAACGTGCTCTACCAGGAGCGCATCGAAACGGTCGGAGACCTTGCCGCCTGGCCGGATGCGCGCCTTCTCGGACTCCGCAACTTTGGCGCCAAGTGTCTGCACGAACTGAAGTTGGCGCTGATTGATCAAAGCGATTTGCGTGCTGCCGCTCGTGCGCAGGCCAATGCCGTCATGTCACCGGCCGTTGCGCGCGCGGGTGCGATGGTAATCGACCCAGGCGACACGGTGGCTGACGAAATCATGGCGATCGCCACGGCGGTTATGTACCTCGGAAGACGTGCGGATGATGCTCTTGCGCAGCGCAACGTCAGCGTTGTTCGTGCTCGCTATGGGCTTGACGGCAAGGCGCACACACTCGCAGAGATCGGAAACCCTCTTGGAATCTGTCGTGCGCGCGTGCAGCAACTGCTCGGAAGACTGCCTAGGCGCACCGGCCAGCTTGAATACGCTCCTGGCACGCAAAGTCACCGCGTCGGGTTGCAGAATGCTCTCCAACTTGATGTGGACGTTCTGTCAAGAACGGATGGCGATGGGCTTGATGGCTTACTTGGCCCCGTGTTGACGTTGCAGAATGCTGCGCGGTTTTATGACGACGTGTTTTCAGGGCGGGCGCGGGCGCTCGCCAGCGCGTCGTCGCGCCTCGCGCTGGCGCAGGATGCGCTTCCACAGCAGGCTGGCGCCCAGCCAGGCGGCGAACAGGGCCAGCGGCCAGGCCAGCACGCGCGGCCACCACGCGCCCAGCGCGGCCAGTAGCAGCAGGGCGATGCCGGCCAGCGACAGCACGCCGCGCTCGGAATCGGCCAGCACGCGGCGATTGGCGATGGCCGCACCGACGGTGTTGGCCAGGCGCAAGGCGGTGGCCGCAGCGCGCGATGAGCTGCCGCCGCGCGCACTGCGGCGACGCTTGCTCTGCGGGCGCGGACGGCGCCCGGCCAGCAGCAGTTCGGTGGCATTGTCGAGATCGCGCAGGTAGTGCTCCTGCATTTGCTCGGCGATGCCGACGTCTTCGATCGCGGCGTCGAGTTCGCAGTTGGCCAGCCAGCTCGACAGGTTGAGATTGGACGAACCCACCCGCGCCCAGCGGCCGTCGGCCACCGCGGTCTTGGCGTGCATCATGCTGCCGTTCCACTCGAACACGCGGATGCCGGCTTCCAGCAGTGGCCGAAAACCGGCGCGCGACAGCGCGGCGACGGCGGGCAGGTTGTTGTTGCCCGGCACCAGCAAGCGCACGTCGACGCCATCGGTCGCCGCCGCGGCCAGCCCGCGCACGTAGGTGGGCACGCCGACGAAATAGGCATCGGAGATCCACAGTGTGCGCGTGGCCATGGCCGCGATCAGTTGCTCAAGCTGATACATGGCGCCTTGCGCCGGCACCGTGGCGATCACGCGCAGCGCGACCTCGCCCTGCGGCTCGGGCACTGCTGCGGCGGTGAACTGCAGCGCCGCGCCCAGCCCATCCCAACTCTCGCGGAACGCGGCTTCCAGATCGGCCACGGCCGGGCCTTCGATCAGCAGCCCGGTATCACGCCACGGTGGCACGCCATGCGCCGCATCGCCCAGCCACTTGGCGGCCACGCACACGCCGGACAGCGAGCCGATGCGCCCGTCGACCACCAGCAGCTTGCGATGATCGCGGCCGATCCAGCCCAGCGGGCTGTCCATGCGCGGCGGATTGAATGCGCGCACCTCGATGCCGGCCTCGCGCAGCGGTTCGAAGAACGCGCGCCTGGCATTGCCGAAAGTGCCGAACCAGTCGTGGATCAGCGCCACCCGCACCCCGGCGCGCGCGCGCGCGATCAGCAGATCGCGGAAGCGTCGCCCCACCGCGTCGTCGGCGATGATGTAGTTCTCCAGCAGCACGTAGCTGCGCGCCGATTCGATCATCGCCGCCCAAGTCTCGAAATGCTGTGCGCCATCGATCAGCAGCTCGACCTTGTTGCCGGCGATCAGCGGCGCGCCGGCGGCACGGCTCAGCACCTGTCCGGCGATCAGGCGCAGGGTCGGGGTCGAGGCATGCGGTGACGTGGAAGCGTTCGCTTGATTCATGGTGCGCAGTGTAGGGCGCCTCGAAAAACCTTTTCGGGGTGCCGTGGATGGCAGTGATGCCATGGCGCACCGATCATGCCAATGATCGAGGGCGCGTGGAGTGAGTCCGGATGCATGTCCGACATGCCGTTCTCGAGAAACATCAGAATGCGGGATTCGATGTTCCCTGTGGGATGGCGCGCTGGCTGGGGCTAAAATGGCGCCGGCCTGCACGAGCGAGGATCATCACGGCATGCACGCTGGATACCGTCACGGGGGGAACACATGAGCGAGGCCTACACGCGCCTGATCGCGGGCATGCCGGCGCGCGTGCCGGCCACGGGCGCGACGCCCGCCAGTGCCCGGCACATGCAGCGGAACATCGCGCAGTTGCCGATGGCCAATCCCGCGGTGGCCGCGCGCGAGCTCACGCATCTGCTCGAACGCATGCTGACCACCGTGTGGCCGGGCGGTGAGCGGCTTGAGGCACTGAATGCGCTCGGCGCCACCGTCGCGCAATTGTCCGATGGCTTCGAGCGCCAGCTCGCCAGCGAAAGTTTTCCGTTGCCGCCGGCCAAGCTGGCGCTGGCGGAAACCGTCAGCGGTTTTCAGCGCGCGCTGGCCGAAGGTTACGCGCTGGCCGTGTATGAGCTGTGCGCGCCGGCCGGCAAGGTCGGCTGGATGCGCGGCAAGGCGATCGCGCGGGGGCTGGCGCGCGCGCTGCAGCATGGTGGCCTGAGCCTGCTGTGGTATTACCGTCTGTATCGCAATCCGCCCGCTGGCGCGTGGCTGCGCATGCACGCGGCCCATGCGTTCGCGCTGGAAAGCGGCATCGCCGACAAGCCCGTGGCGCTGGATGCGCAGCAGCATCTGCAGCCGAGCGCGATTTACAAGCACGCGCTGCTGCTGGCGCTGTCCAATCCGTATCGCTTCTCGGCGCGCGAGCTGTCCGATGCCTACGAGGTCACCGGCATGATGGCGGCGCGCTGCCAACTGCACGCCGGCGGCAGCGGTGCCATCGCGCTCGATCTGGCCGCCGACGCCGGACCCGGCTATCTGCCCGAGGAGCGCCGCGCCGCCGCGCCCGGCTTGCAGGATTTCGACGCCGAACCGGCGCGCATGGCGCTGGCCGCCGATCGCCAGATGCAGCCCGGCGGCGTCTCGCGCAGCAGCTATCGTCTGCATGGCGGCAAGATCCTAGAGGTCAGCCACGCCTTCCTCGAACGCCTGCAGTCGACGTGGAGTGGCAGCGCCGAGCGCGGTCATTCGCGTTTGCAGGCCGGGCACCCGCTCGAGGCCGCCGTCGGTTTGCATGCGCTGCACATGCTGCTGGCCGGTGGACAGCAATTCCAGACCTTTCTCAGCGGCTTGCGCGGTGCCGGCATCACCATCGGCGTGCAGACGCAAAGCCCGGCATGGGCCGCGTCCGCCGACGGCGGCGTCGTCGCCGTGCAGCGCGTGCACGTGCTCGATCAAAGCCTCGGTGGCTATCGCCTGCTGTGGCATGCCGAGGCGGGCATGCGCATCCGCGTCGGCGAGATCGTGGGTTTGGCGCCGCCCGCCGAGCGCGGCGACACGCAGGAGTGGATGATCGGCATCGTGCGCTGGCTGCGCATCGAAGAGTCCGGACAACTGGATACCGGCGTCGAACTGCTGGCGCGACAAGCGCTGCCGGCGGCCGTGCGTGTCCCCGATGCGCGCGGCCAGTTGCGCAACGCGGTACGCGCGCTGCTGCTGCGCGGCGACGATCACGAACAATTGCTGCTGACGACCTTGAACGAGACCACCCCCGCCGCGCTCGAAGTGAGCCTGCCCGAAGATCCGCGTGACTGGCAGCCGCTGCCCTCGGTGCGGCTGGCGCAGATCGAATCCAGCGAAGCCCTCGGTCCGGGCTACCAGAGCCTGCGTGTCAGCGCCGCGCCGCGTCCCGCGGCAGCGGCTGCTATCGCGGAGGCCGGCGCATGAGCGCGGCCGCGCACAGCGGCGCCGCGGCGCCACGGCGCAACACATGCGCGGTGCGGGTCGGGCGCGTGCGCGTCGGCGGCGATGCGCCGATCGTGGTGCAGTCGATGACCAACACCGACACCGCTGACGTCAAGACCACGACGCAGCAGGTGGCCGAGCTGGCGCGCGCCGGTTCCGAGCTGGTGCGCATCACCGTCAACACACCGGAGGCCGCCGCCGCCGTGCCGCGCATCCGCGAGCGCCTCGACATGATCGGCGTCGACGTGCCGCTGATCGGCGATTTTCACTATAACGGTCACCAGTTGCTGGCCACCGAGCCAGCCTGCGCCGTGGCGCTGGCCAAGTACCGCATCAATCCCGGCAACGTCGGCTTCGGCAGGAAAAAAGACCCGCAGTTCGTCGCCATCATCGAAACCGCGCTGCGCCACGACAAGCCGGTGCGCATCGGCGCCAACTGGGGCTCGCTCGATCAATCTCTGCTGGCGCGGCTGATGGACGAAAACCACGCCCGCGCGCAGCCTTGGGACGCCGCCGCCGTGGGCCGCGAGGCCTTGATCCGCTCGGCGCTGGATTCCGCCGCGCGCGCCGAGGAATTGGGATTAAGTCGCGACCATATCCTATTGTCGTGCAAGGTTTCCGGCGTGCAGGAGTTGATCGCCGTGTACCGCGATCTGGCCGCGCGCAGCGATTACGCGTTGCACCTCGGGCTGACCGAGGCGGGCATGGGCTCCAAGGGCATCGTCGCCTCCGCCGCGGCGCTGGCGGTGCTGCTGCAGGAGGGCATCGGCGACACCATCCGCATCTCGCTGACGCCGGCGCCCGGCGAGGCGCGCACGCGCGAGGTGATCGTCGCGCAGGAACTGCTGCAAACCATGGGCCTGCGCGCGTTCACACCGCTGGTCACCGCGTGTCCAGGCTGCGGGCGCACCACCAGCAGCTTCTTCCAGGAACTGGCGCAGCGCGTGCAGGAACATGTGCGCGCGCGCATGCCCGAGTGGCGGCTGCAGTACGACGGCGTGGAAAACCTCACGCTGGCGGTGATGGGCTGCGTGGTCAACGGCCCCGGCGAGTCGCGTCACGCCAACCTCGGCATCTCGCTGCCCGGCACCGGCGAAACGCCCGCTGCGCCGGTATTCGTCGATGGCGAGAAAACCGTCACCTTGCGCGGCGAGAACATCGCCGATGAGTTCATCGGCATCCTCGAAAACTACGTCACCACGCGCTACACCCTGCGTGGCGGATGAGCCGGCGCATGCGTCCCGTCAGCACGCGGCCATATATCACGTAGATATTACGAAAATATCGTCAAAACGTATTCACGCGAAGCGCCGAATTGCTTTGCGGCAGCCATCCAATCTGATTAGGTTTCCGTAAGCCGGCCACGGTTCCGGCATGCGGAGACTGCTCATGTACCCAGGTGTGTGTCGCTCGATTCTCGCGTTCACCAGCTTTTGCATACTGACGCTGTGCATGGCGCTGGCCGCGGGCAACGTGCTTGCTGGCAGCGCGCCGGCCGTGGCGCCCATGACCGCGCTGAAGTGGCGCAGCATCGGCCCCTATATCGGTGGGCGTGTGGTCGCGGTGGCCGGCGTGCCGAGCGAGCGCGACCTGTTCTACATGGGCGCGGTCGACGGTGGCGTCTGGCGCAGCACCGACTACGGCGTGAAGTGGGTCAACCTCACCGACGGCACCCTGCCGGGCTCCAGCAACAGCATCGGCGCGATCGCGGTGGCGCCGTCGAACCCGAAGGTGATTTATGTCGGTACCGGCGAGAGCGACATCCGCGGCGACGTGATCACCGGCGATGGCGTGTTCCGCTCCGACGATGCCGGCAAGACCTGGCGCGCGGCGGGCCTGGCCGACACCCACACCATCAGCGCGATCGTGGTCGATCCGAAGAATCCCGAGGTGGTCTATGCCGCGTCGATGGGCCACGTGTTCAAGCCCAACGCCGAGCGCGGCGTGTTCAAGTCGGTCGACGGCGGCAAGACCTGGAAGAAAATCCTCTACGTCGACGCCAAGACCGGCGCCATCGACCTGGTGATGGACCCGCAGAACCCCGACGTGCTGTATGCCTCCATGTGGCAGGCGTACCGCCGGCCGTGGACGCTGCAGGACGGCGGCCCCGGCAGCGGCCTGTACAAGAGCAGCGACGGCGGCGCGCACTGGACCGAGATTTCGCGCCACACGGGCTTTCCGCAGGGCGTGCTGGGCCGTATCGGCGTCAGCGTCGCCGCCAGTGATCCGGCCGTGGTCTACGCGATCGTGCAGGCCAAGGGCGGCGGCGTGTTCCGCTCCAACGACGCCGGCGCGACGTGGACGCGCGTCAACGCCAACTGGAGCCTGCGCCAGCGCGCGTTCTACTACATGAGCATCTATGCCGATCCGACCGACGCCAACACGGTCTACGTGCCCGAGGTCGATGCGCTGTGGGTCTCGCATGACGGCGGTAAGACCTTCGCCAAGCTGCACACGCCGCACGGCGACAACCACATCGTCTGGATCAACCCGCACGATCCGAAACTGTTGCTGGAAGGCAATGACGGCGGCGCGACCGTCTCCACCGACGGCGGCCTGACCTGGAGCGGCGATCACAACCAGCCGACCGGGCAGTTCTACCACGTGGCGCTGGACGACCAGTTCCCGTTCCACATCTACGGCGCGCAGCAGGACGAGGGTTCCTTCGAGGGCCCCAGCGCCGCCAGCGCCGGCATGATCCCGCTGGGCGCGTGGCATCGCGTGGCCTACGGCGAGGCCACCTTCGTCGCGCCGCAGCCGGGTAACCCCAACATCACCTACGGCAGCGGCTACTTCAGCATCCAGCTGCGCTATGACCGGGCCACCGGCCAATATCGCGAGGTCAGCCCGTGGCCGGAATACCAGGAAGGCGCCGCGTCCAACCAACTCAAGTACCGCTTCGGCTGGACCCATCCGATCCTGTTCTCGGCGGCCAATCCCAAGGAACTGCTGATCGCTTCGCAGTACGTGCTGAAGAGCACCGACGGTGGCGAGACCTGGGCGCGCATCAGCCCCGATCTGACACGCAACGATCCAGTCACCGAGATGCCCAGCGGCGGCCCGGTCGATCTCGACCAGTCCGGCGCGGAAATCTTTCCCGACATCTCGGCGCTGGCGCCCTCACCGCTGGACGCCGACATCATCTGGGCCGGCTCGGCCGACGGCCTGGTCCACGTCACCACCGAAGGCGGCAAGCATTGGAAACGG
>NZ_JBTSRB010000027.1:0-41288 GCF_054637675.1 Metallibacterium sp. | reverse complement strand
GTATGTGCGCGAGCAGGATCGCATCGCGCGTACCGTGGTGCTCAAGCTGAAGACCGCGTACTTTCGCACGCTCACGCGCAGCCACACCGATGCGCTGCCAGCGCAATCCGAAGCAGCGCTGGTGCGGACGGCGTTGCAACTGCGCGCGCGCGTCGAACTGCCGGCGTCCACGCGCTATCGCCTGGTCGGTGTGGGACTGTCGGGATTCGTCGACGCCGATACGGCGCAGCCCGATTTGTTTTTCGCTGCGGTCAACACAATCCCGGGCGCTTAGCGCACCGGCATGCCCGGCTTCGCGCCGGCGTCGGCGTCGAGCAGGAACAGATCGGCACCACCGCTGCCGGCGGAAAGGATCATGCCCTCCGACACGCCGAAGCGCATCTTGCGCGGCGCGAGGTTGGCGATGAACACGACCTTGCGGCCGACCAGCTTCGCGGGTTCGCCGTAGGCAGCGCGAATGCCGGAGAAAATCTGTCGCTTGCCCAGTTCGCCGGCGTCCAGCTCGAAGCGCAGCAGCTTGTCCGAGCCGTCCACGAATTCACAAGCCAGCACGGCGCCGATGCGCAAATCGAGCTTGGCGAAGTCGTCGATGGAGATGGACGGAGCGGGACTCGGGGCCAGGAACTCGGGACTCGGAGGTGCGGAGGTGGAATTCATCGGTCGTGCCTTCGGTTCGGTGGCGGGTGCCGTTGGCTGCAGCGATTCGGTGGACGCCGCGATCATCGCCTCGACCTGCTTGCGGTCGATGCGGCCGAGCAGCGGCGTGAAGGCGTTGATGCGGTGGCCCAGCAGCGGCCGCGCGGCGTCGTCGAAATCCTTGATCGGCGCATCCAGGAATGCTTCGGCGCGGGCGACCGTGGCCGGCAGGATGGGTTTGAGCCAGCCGGCCAGCAGACGGAAGGCCGACAGCGCGAAGGTGCAGACCTGGTGCAGTTCTGCGCGTTTGGACTCGTCCTTGGCCATCTGCCAAGGCGCCTTCTCGGCGATGTAAGCGTTGACCATGTCGGCCATCAGTACAAAGCCGTTGCAGACCTTGGCGAAGTCGCCGTCTTCGTAATAGCCCGTAGAGCTACCGACATGTGGGCTTTTGTGCGCCACGTAACCAAGGTTCACCTTTAGGTGGTTGTTCCAGATTTCCTGCTCGGTGTCTGAAAAGTTGCTTGCTGTGCGGCCGTCGAAGAACTTGTGCACGAATCCTGCCGTGCGGCTGGCGATGTTGACCCACTTGCCGACGAGGTGGGAGTTGACGCGCTCCTCGAAGGCGCCGAGGTCGAGATCGACGTCGGTAGGCGCTGGCCCGAGCATGCTGGCGAAGTAGTAGCGCAGGTATTCCGGCTCCAGCCCGGCATCGAGGTAGGTGCGCGCCTGGATGAAGGTGCCGCGCGATTTGGACATCTTGGCGCCGTTGACGGTCAGGTAACCATTGACGTGCAGCGCGGTGGGCAGTCGGTAGCCGGCGCCGTGCAGCATGGCCGGCCAGAACAGGCCGTGGAAGTTGATGATGTCCTTGCCGATGAAGTGGTGCAGTTCGGCCGTGCTGTTCGCGCCGAGAAAATCATCGAAGCTGGCTGCATTTAGTGCGGACGATCGGCCACCCTCGCACAGCGCCTTGAAGCTGGCCAGGTAGCCGATCGGCGCGTCCAGCCAGACGTAGAAGTACTTGCCCGGTGCATCGGGAATGGGGAACCCGAAGTAGGGTGCATCGCGCGAAATATCCCAGTCGCGCAAACCGCCCTCAATCCATTCCATGAGCTTTGCGGCGACCGCTGCAGCCATGCGAAGCCGGCCGTTCTCGTGGCCAACCGGTGCGCCGCCGACCCATTGAAACAGCAGATCCTGGAAATCGCCGAGCTTGAAGAAGTAATGCTCGGAATCGCGCAGTTCGGGCGTGGCGCCAGAAACCACGGAATACGGGTTCTTGAGATCGGTGGGCGCGTAGGCCTTGCCGCAGACTTCGCAGTTGTCGCCGTACTGGCCGGCCGCGCCACAGTGCGGGCAGGTGCCTTTGATGTAGCGATCGGGCAGGAACATACCCTTGAGTGGATCGTAGAACTGCTGCACCGGGCGCCGTGCGATATGGCCACCGTCGCGCAGGCGCGTGTAGATCAGGCTGGCGAGCCGCTGATTTTCGGAGCTGTGCGTGCTGTGGTAGTGATCGAAAGCCACACCGAACGCGGCGAAGTCGCGTTCGTGCCCGCGTTGGATGCCGCGGATGAAAACCTCCGGCGCGACACCGGCCTTCTCGGCGGCCAGCATGATCGGCGTGCCGTGCGCGTCATCGGCACAGACGAAGTGCGCCTCGAGTCCGCGCATGCGCCGCGCGCGCACCCAGATATCGGCCTGGATGTAACCCAGCAGATGGCCCAGATGCAGCGGGCCATTGGCGTAGGGCAGGGCGCAGGTGACCAGCGAACGACTCATGGCGGCGGCAGTGGAGGATGGCCGCCGATTATGCCATGCGCCCGCGCGCGTCCTCGCGTCGCGCGAGCGGCGCGACGATGCTGGAGTGGTGCTACTCCGTCGTGGCGCTGACGGCTGGCGCAACATGTGCGGATTCGCGCAACCACACCTGGGTGCGCCCAAACAACGAGAAGCCGATGTAGCCGCGCACCTTGAGCTTCTGTCCGCCGTCGATCACTTTCATGTCGCAGCGATAGGTCCTGCCCGATTTCGGATCGAGGATGGTGCCGCCGCTCCAACTGGAGCCATCGGGCTTCATGCCGCGCAGGATTTCCATGCCGGTCACCGGCTGGTTCTTGAGCGCACCCGAGCACTTGTCGCACAGGGGGTTGGGACCCTTGCGCGACTTCAGCACCTTGAGCACTTTGCCGGTCAACTCGCCGTTGACCTCGCTGATCTGGATCAGCGACTTGGCCTCGCCGGTCTTGTCGTCGATCTGCTTCCAGATGCCCACAGGCGACATATCGGCCGGCGTCGCGGTTTGCGCCAGCGCGCGTTGCCCCGCAAGACCCGACAGCACCAGCAACATCGCGGCGAACGCCGGCCATCCGAATGAACGCAGCACACGCATGAGTGGATCTCCAGAAGTGAGTTCGGTGAGCCTGCGAGCGACGCGCGCAGGCGTCAAGCCGCATCGCCGCACGGCGCGTGGTCGTGCGGGGCTCTCTGGCATACTTGCATGTCTGTCTTGACGTGATGCCGCGATGTCCACTGCTGAAACCCGTTTGCGCGAACGCTTGGCCGCGTTGCCCGATCCGCATCACGGTGGCGCACTGGGCATCGAATTCGTGCGCGCCGTGGGTATCGATGGCACGCACGTCGCACTGGAACTGGAGCTGCCGTATCCGGCGCGGGGTTGGTGGCCAGAGTTGGAACAAGCCGTGCGTGCCGCTGCGCAGGCCGATGGTTTGCAGGCGGTGAGCGTGTCGATTGCCACGCGTGTGCGCAGCCACGGCGTGCAGCAAGGGCTGCAACCATTGCCGGGCGTCAAGAACATCATTGCCGTGGCTTCGGGCAAGGGCGGCGTGGGCAAGTCCACGGTGTCTGCCAATCTGGCTCTGGCCCTGGTTGCCGAGGGCGCGAGCGTGGGCGTGCTCGATGCCGATATTTACGGTCCCAGCCAGCAGCGCATGCTGGGCCTTTCCGGACAGCCGGAGTCGCCCGACGGCAAGCGTCTGCAACCCATGCAGGCGCACGGTCTGCAGGTGATGAGCATCGGCGTGCTGGTAAGCGAGGACACGCCGATGATCTGGCGCGGTCCCATGGTCACGCAAACCCTCATGCAACTGCTGCAGGGCACGGCCTGGGACAGCCTTGATTACCTGATCATCGATCTGCCGCCGGGCACCGGTGATATCCAGCTCACCCTGGCGCAGCGCGTGCCGGTATCCGGCGCGGTGATTGTCACCACGCCGCAGGACATCGCCCTGCTCGATGCGATGCGCGCGTTGAAGATGTTCCAGAAAGTCTCGGTGCCGGTGCTCGGCATCGTCGAGAACATGGCCACGCACGTGTGCTCGCAGTGCGGGCACGAGGAGCACATTTTCGGCGCTGGTGGCGGTGAGCGCATGGCGCGCGAATATCAATTGCCGCTGCTGGGTGCGCTGCCGCTAGACATCCGCATTCGCGAGCAGATGGATGCCGGCGTGCCGACCGTGATCGCCATGCCGGAGTCGGACTTGACCCGGCGTTATCGCGAGATCGCGCGCCGCACGGCCGCGCATCTGGCGCAGCAGGCGCTGAACAAGGCCATCGCGTTTCCCAAGATCGTCGTTGAATAATCGGCGCCCGCCGCGCCGCGGAAGATACTCATGTCCATCAAGTCCGATCACTGGATCCGCCGCATGGCCGCGCAGGGCATGATCGAGCCATTCGAGCCCGGTCAAGTGAGCGAGGATCGCGGCCAGCGCATCGTGTCCTACGGCACGTCGAGCTACGGCTACGACGTGCGCTGCGCGGACGAGTTCAAGGTGTTCACCAACATCAACTCGACCATCGTCGATCCCAAGGCCTTTGATGCGCGCAGTTTTGTCGATATCCAGGCCGATGTATGCATCATTCCACCCAACTCTTTCGCGCTGGCGCGCACGGTGGAGTATTTCCGCATCCCGCGCAGCGTGCTCACCATTTGCCTTGGCAAGAGCACCTATGCGCGCTGCGGCATCATCGTCAACGTCACGCCGCTGGAACCGGAATGGGAAGGCCATGTGACGCTGGAGTTTTCCAACACCACGCCGCTGCCGGCGCGGATTTACGCGAATGAGGGCGTGGCGCAGATGCTGTTTCTGGAGTCCGACGAGGTCTGCGCCACCAGTTATCGCGACCGCGGCGGCAAATACCAGGGGCAGAAGGGCGTTACACTGCCGCGCGCCTGAATCCCATCACCGGAGAGTTCGTTCGATGAGTCATCGCAAAACCGCCATTCGTGCCGCGCTGGCTGCCGGCGCTCTTTCCGTCACCCTGCTACTGGCCGGCTGCAATGGCAACGTGCGCGCAGGAGGCCCGGTGGTGGCCAACGTGCCGCAGCACTACGACATGGTGTTGGAGTCCTACAAGAACGGACAGTTCCTCCTCGACGGCGCGCTGCTCTCGCCCGAGGATCTGGCCAGCCACTTCCGCTATCTCGACGAACAGAAGAAGCTGCCGAAGACAGTGCTGCTCAAGCCCAGTTCCGAATCGGGCGTGAAGGACACGCAACTGCGCTGGTTCGCCGGCCTGCAGGTGACCTTCGGGTTCAAGGGCTATGCCGAGCTCGGTGGCAAGCTGACGCTGGTCAACGCGCGTGTCCATACGGCAGACGCGAAGCACAAGCCCGAGGCCGGGCACTGATCGTTGCCGGGTTGGCGCTGCCTGGATGCGGCGCCAGCCCGCTGAACTCTCACACCTCGCTGTTGCGGCGCCGGAACCACACCGCGCCGGCAATCATCGCGATGCCGATCACAGCGCCGATCCACAGCCCCGGTGATGCATAAAGTGCGGCGAGCCCGCGCCCGGCGGCCTCCCAGCCGAAAATATTGCCACTGCGCAATGCCTCGTCGCCGACGGATAGGGTTTGCCCCCACGCGCCGTAAAGGCCAAACATACCCAAAAGCATTCGCGCAATGCCTTCGCGCCACAGGAACCAAGCGGGCAGGTTGGGCACGCCCAGCAGACCGATCCAGCCATTGGCAATACCAAACAGCACGGGGATCAATACCGCCCACAGAAAGGGTTTGCTGCGCACCGCCGCCGAGCACAGCAACAGCCAGCCAACCGCAAGCAAGGCCCACAGCATGTGCGCGGGCAGGTCTGCGAGCAGCACAGCGAGCATCGGCAGAAAGCTGTGCTGTCCCCAGATCAGTGCCCATGGGCTGCCACCGTGGATCAACACGAATATGCTGAGCAAGATCTGCAGCAGCAGCCATGTAACCAGCATCAGAGCGAACACCAGTAACGGGATCAACACCGTTGCCATCAACGCCTTGCTGATCACCGTGCCGGCATCGGATACGGGCAGCGATTTCCAGAACAGTGCACTGCGATCTCTGCGGTCGTCGTAAAGCGCACCCAGCAGATAAAAAAACAGCACGACGCCCATGACCAGGCCGAACAGCGCGTTCACACCAAGCAACGAACCATTGAGCAATTTGGCGGCCTGTTCGATCTGCTTGGGCGTTTGCTCGGAAAACAACATGGAGATGGCCGAACTCGATCCACCGCCGTTGACCTGCAGCATGCGCACTTCGCCGGCGAGCAGGCCGAGCAGGGTCAGCGCTAATACCGCCACGCCGGTCCAAAAAGGAGCCCAGAGGAACCCGCCGCGGTGTTCCCAGAATTCGCGTTTCAACAGCCAGGTCATGTTGTTCATGTGTAGGAGCCCTGCATGGTGGCTACGAAGATGTCGGCCAGCGAGGGCCGGCGCACTTCACCCAGCGCCTGCAATTGCTGTCGTTCGACGCCGTCGAACAAATAAACCGTTTTGCCGAACACGTTGCGCTCGCTGAGCGGTTTCAGCGCGCGCGCGGCCTCGGCGTGCTCGGCCGCGACCATGACCTCAGCGTAACGCTCGCCGAGGCTGTCCATGTCGGTTTGCAGCGTGATGCGACCATCGCGGATGAACATCACGTCACTGAGAATGTTTTCGATTTCCTCGACCTGATGCGTGGTGATCAGGATGGTGCGCTGCTCGTCGAAGTAATCCTCGAGCAGGCTTTGATAAAACTGCTTGCGATACAGCAGATCAAGGCCCAGCGTGGGCTCGTCCAGCACCAGCAGGCGCGCGTCGATGGCCATCACCAGCGCCAGATGCAGTTGCACGATCATGCCTTTCGAGAGCTCGCGTACGCGCGCGGTCTTTTGCAATTGGGTGCGCGCGAGGAAACCTTCGCAGCGCGCGCGGTCGAATTTCGGGTGTACGCCGGCGACGAAGTCGACGACTTGGTGTACGCGTATCCAGCGCGGCAACACCGCCACGTCGGCGATGAAGCTGACCTCCTGCATCATGCGTTCGCGGCCTACACGCGGGTCGTGGCCCAGCACATTGAGCTGGCCCTGGAAATCGGTCAGGCCGAGGATAGCCTTGAGGGCGGTGGTCTTGCCGGCGCCGTTGGGGCCGATCAGGCCCACGATGCGCCCTGGCTCGATGCTGAAATCGATCCCGCGCAGCGCCTCCGTGTTGCGATACTGCTTGCGCAAACCATGCGCCTCGATCATTGCGCTCATCGGTCATTCTCCTTGCGGTCGCCGGCCTGCAGCAGGCTTGCGGGCTCCAGGCCCATGCGCTGGATGCGTTCGAGCAGGGCCGGCCACTCGTCACGCAGAAAACGTTCGCGCTCGCTACCCAGCAGCTTGACGCGCGCGCCATCGATCACGTACATGCCCAGGCCGCGGCGTTTCTCGACCAGTTGCTCATCGACCAGTTCTTGATAAGCCTTGGAAACGGTCAACGGATTGATCTGGAAGTCAGCCGCGACCTGGCGCACAGAAGGCAGCGCATCGCCTTCCTTCAGGGCGCCGTCGAGGATCATTGCCACCACGCGCTCGCGCAGTTGGCGGTAGATCGGGACGCTGTCGTTCCAGGTGACGGTCATGGGCGCGTACTCGTCAAAGACGGATGCTGCGTCGGGCAAACGAATAGTAGGGCATGCCCGTATCCAGTCCGGCGCCTGCGCGATCCGACTCGCTGCGCAGTGAGGCGCTGATCGCCACCTCGGGCAGCCGAGTTCTGGAACTGGTTACGCTGGCCGCAGGGTGGTGGCGCGTCACGCCGAGCTCGCAGCCAGTGCGCACGCCCAACAGCGTCAGCGCAGACAAGGCGACAGCGGCGACAGCGGCATAGGCTTCTTCGGGTTTGACATTCATGGCGAACTCCGCTCAGGCCGACTGCGTGATGGCGGGGGCGGTATGCGCCACGATGGTGAAGCCGGTGAATCCGCTGCGCACGCCGGCAAGCACCAGCAGGGTGATCAATACGGCAGCGGCGATGATGGCGATCCTGGACATGTTCATGATCAACTCCTGTGGTTGTTCGGTCTGCGATTCGGTACCCGTCCGATCAACGGATCAGGGCATGTGGCGGAGTGAGTTGCGGTACTTCGAAACCAGCGCGTAAGCCGGCGAGCATGGCCACGGTCATCAGGATCGAGGCCATGATGCTCAAGATGCGAATGGACTTGATGTTCACGGTGTGCTCCGTTTTGGCGAGTTACGATAGTGGTGTTGTATGTAACTATAACACTATATCGACAGATAGCAAGCGCGCCACGTCTTGTATTTAGCATTTGTTCAGGTAATACCTTGACAGCGCGCTTTCGCCAGTGGCGCAGGTCGCCTACCTGCCGCGTCCGCGACCACCGTTTGCTGTTCCGATGCAACGTTACCGAGCCCCCGTGCCGAAAGGCGGGGAATCGACAGCTCAGCTCCAACGCGCGGGCATGACGTCGGCTTCGTTTATGCTCGGGCGCCCTTTCCCATGGACTCGCCATGAACACGCTCAAGACCACATCGCCGCCTGTTGCCACGGTTCGCACTGAGCGTCCCAATCTGCGTGTGGCGTGGGCTTTGAGCCTAGCCGGTCTGCTGCCGCTGCTCGCTGCGCTGATTTACGCCGCCAGCCCTGCAACGCACTGGCTGGCGGGCGCGATTGTGTTCGAGCTTTGTGCCGCGGTGATCCTGAGTTTTCTGGGTGGCATGCGCTGGGGCAGGGCACTGGCCATGGGCGAAGGCAGCGCGCGCATGGTCGAGGCGGTCATTCCCAGCCTGCTCGGCTTTGCCGCGCTGCTGCTGGTGCCGGTGTGGGTGCCTCTGGCGGTCGCCGTGACGGGTATTGGCTTTGCCATCTGGCTGCGGCGCGATGCCGGAGATGCGGCGTGGGCAGCGGATTTCAGACGTCTGCGCCTAGTGATTTCACTGGCCGTGCTGGGTTTGCATCTGGCGCTGGCGGTGGTGCTGTACCTGCGCTTGCCACATTGAGCGTGCGGCGCGGCAAACGGCTCAAAACACCGCGTGCAGGATCTTGATGCCGGCGATATATTCGCCGGCGAGCGCGCCCAGATTGACCAGCATGAACAGCAGCAGGGTGCGCGCGACACGGTTGCGCCACCAGCCGCGCCATCGCACCAGATCGGCCTTCAAAGCCTCGAAATCGGCTACGCGTGGGCGCCGCAGCAGCAGCTCGGTCATCGCTGCAAACGCGCCTGGAGGCAGGATGCGGATCGGCTTGAATGGTGCCACCACGGCACCCACCAGAATACTCAAAGGATGCCCGCCGGCCAGCACGCCGCCCAGCGCGGCCAGACCCGCGGTGAACAAGGCCCAGTCAAGCAGGGTGCTGAACCCCAGCGCGGGGTTCTTGAAAAAGGCATAGGCGATCACCGCAAACAACGCCAGCACCAGGCTGATCGCGATCCACTTCGGCCAGCGCGATGCGGGCGGGATGCGATCAAGTTCGAGCAGCTCGCGCCCTGCCTGCAGTTCGCCCTCGCGCAACAGTCGCGACAACCCGGCCAGATGTCCGGCGCCGATCACCACGAGCACGCGGCGCACCTGCGGCGCGCGCTCGGCCTGTTGTTGCAGGGCGGCGGCCATGTAGCGGTCGCGCTCCTCGATCAGGCTGCGGAACAGCGTGGCCGAATCGCGCGCGAACTCGCTGAAAGCATCCTCCAGCATATCGCCTTGTTTCAGCGCCTCGATCTCGTTTTCGCTGGCCTCCTCGCCACCAAACACGCCAGCGCCGAGACTGCCGAGGATGCGCATGCGCTCACGGAAGCCGACGTTGCGCCAGGCGCGCTTCAAGGTCGTGCCGACCTCGCGATCAATCAGCCAGCACGGCACCGCGCGCGTCGCGGCACCGTCCATCGCGGCCAGCATCTCAGCGCCCGGCTCGACGCCGAAGCGCTCGGCGAGGCGGCGCTGAAACGCGCCCAGCGCCAGGCTGGCCGCCACCATGCCCACCTTGCCCTCGCGGATCACGCGAAACAAATCCATCTGCCGGATCTGCTCGGGATCGCGCAGGCCAGCGGCGCGGCTGGCGCAGAGTTCCACCGCCACCGCATCGAAGTGCTCGGCTTCGAGCAAGGCGCGCACCGCGTCGACGCTTTGCCGCGATACATGCGCCGTACCCAGCAGCACGAACTCCACGCCCCAGCGCTCGACGCGCGCGATGGGTTGCGCGGGCAGGGCAGGCGGCGTATCGCTGGCGGGGGTGCTGGCGTCCATCAATCACGATACCTGTGCAGGATTTCGCCGTAGGCGTCAATGCGCCGATCGCGCAGGAATGGCCAGATGCGGCGCACGTCTTCGCTGCGCTGCAGATCAAGCTGCACCAGCACGCGTTCGGGCTGTTCGCTGCCGGCCTGGGCCAGCATTTCGCCCTGCGCACCACAGACAAAACTGCTGCCCCAGAACTGGATGCCGCCAGCGCCGCCGGGCTGTGGCTCGAAGCCCACACGATTGCAAGCCGCCACCGGTACGCCGTTGGCCACGGCATGGGCGCGCTGCACGGTGATCCACGCCTCGCGCTGGCGCTGTTGTTCAGCCGCGCTGTCGGCCCGGTCCCAGCCGATGGCGGTGGGATAGAGCAGCATCTCGGCGCCGGCCAGCGCCATCAGCCGCGCGGCCTCGGGATACCACTGGTCCCAGCACACCAGAACGCCGAGCTTGCCGACCGAGGTCTGGATCGGCTGGAAACCCAGATCGCCGGGTGTGAAGTAGAACTTCTCGTAAAACCCAGGGTCATCGGGAACGTGCATTTTCCGGTATTTACCGACGATTCCAGATGTTTTATCGAGAACAACGGCCGTATTGTGATACAGCCCCGGCGCGCGCCGTTCGAACAGCGAAGCGACGATCACCAGCCCCAGTTCTGCGGCGAGGCTGGCGAGAAATTCAGTGGACGGTCCTGGGATAGGCTCGGCGCGGTCAAACTCGGTCACGGCCTCGTGCTGGCAGAAGTAAGGACCGTTATGCAGTTCTTGCAGCACCACCAGTTCGGCGCCTACCGTAGCCGCCGCGCGCAACTCCGCGGCGATGATTGCGAGGTTGGCTTCGGCCGAGCCGTGATCGCGCTGCTGCAACAGCGCCAGAGCCAAGGTGGTACGACGCATGGGAGACTCACAGGCAAAGCGCAAGTTTAGCCTGCGTGCTGGCTGAGCGCGCCGGCCGGGATCTGCATGGTCGCGCAGTGCAGGCTGCCGTTTTGCCAGATCAGCGCGCGACACGGAACCGATACCACGCCGCGACCCGGATGCGCGGCGCCGATGATGCGCGCCGCTTCGGCATCGGCAGGATCGTCGTAACTCGGCACCAGCACAGCGTCGTTGATGACGAGATAGTTGGCGTAGGAGGCTGCAAGGCGCCGTCCCGCATCGATCACGGGCTTCACCCAGGGCAGGGCATGCAGGCGGTAGGGATGACCCCGCGCATCACGCAGCGCGGCGAGTTCCTCTCTCATCGCCGCGAGTTCCGCGTAGTGCGCATCGTTCGGATCATCGCAGGCCTGGAACACGATGCCACCGTCGGGGCTGAAGCGCGCCAGGGTGTCGATGTGCGCGTCGGTATCGTCGCCTTCGAGATAGCCACGCCGCAACCACAGCACGCGCTGCGCGCCCAGCTTCTCGCGCAGATGCTGGTCGAGCGCGTCGCGATGCAGATGTGGATGACGCTGATGCAAGCAGCGCCAGGTGGTCAACAATGTGCCCGCGCCATCACCCTCGATGGCGCCGCCTTCGAGCGCGAAGTCATGCCGCGCGTGCGCGCCCGCTACGAACATACCTTGGTCAAGCAGGTGCCCCGCCAACGCGTCGTCTTGCTCCGCGTCAAACTTGCCGCCCCAACCGGTGAAGCGAAAATCAACGTACTGAAATCCATCGTCCTGACGCAGGATGATTGGGCCGGAATCACGCAGCCAAGTGTCGTCGTAAGCCACTTGCACGAACTGTACGTGCTGCAAATCGGCGCCTGCCGCAGCCAGCAGGCCGTGCACACGTGTCTGCAACGTTGTGTCGACCACGCAGATCACGCAACGCTCGTGCCGCGCGATGGCGGCCACGAGCGCCACGTAACCGTTTTCGACGGCGGCGAGGCGAGGTGCCCAGTCGGTTTGGGCATGCGGCCAGGCGACAAGAACCCCGGCCTGCGGCTCCCACTCGGCAGGCCAACGCAAAACCCGCTGCGCCATCAACGCACCGGATGCTCGCCCGCAGGGGCATCGGCGACGCTATGGATCACGATCTTGTGCTCGAAATACACGATGTAGCCGGGATACACCCAGCGATGGATCGGTGGCTGCCAGCGACTGCCGCCGCCGCGCACCGGGAGCTTGCGCTCGGGAGCACCGAAACGCTTTTCGACCTGCGCCATGCTCAGGCCGCGTTGCGGCAGATCCATGCGCGTTTCGCGCTGTACCTGTCGATGCAGCGTATCGGCATGGGCGGTGCTCGAAGCCGAGAGCATCGCGGCCGCTGCGCACAGCCCCAAGAATGCATTCGAACGAATCATGGGCAATCCTCCCCCGACGCCAAGGCGGCGTCATGCGTGCTATTTAGCAGATGTTCCGACGTAATGCAGCGGTGACATGCGCTGATTTTGGGGTCCGGCGCGAATTGCCAGCGCTTGCAACATCCAGAAACGCACAAGGCCGCTTGCGCGGCCTCGACGTGAGATTGCAAGAGTCGCCTCTTAGCGCTGCCGTGCCTTGAAACGCGGGTTGCTCTTGCAGATCACGAAGACCTTGCCGCGACGACGCACGATCTTGCAATCGCGATGACGCGCCTTGGCGGATTTCAGCGAGGACAGTACTTTCATGACAAACTCCAGCCCGAAACGAGCGTTAGCCCACAATGATATGAAATCATCCGCCAGCAGACAAGCCTGGTCAGGGCGAGAAGAGTCGTAACTTTCGCATATGCATAGGACGTCATGCCGTCACCCCCGCGCTCACCACAGCGCCGGGCGTAGCCTCGCAGGCATCCGGGGCAGGGTGCAAATCGTTCACCGGCGGGCCTGAAAAAACCGGCACCAACCCAGCACCGCGAACCTCAGGCGGCTCGTACCAGCCGAGTTCCGAAGTCGCCGAGCCAGGCGAGCGCAGGCGCTGGCGCGCCGCAACCAGACTCAGCCGGTGCGTGATTTCGTGGTGAACGTGGAACAGGAAGTCCGACCGATCAGCCCACGGCGACCCGTCCACATCCCACGGCTCACCCGAGGCCTTGAAATCCTCAAGGATCGCGCGGCCCGCCGCGTAGTACGACTGCAAGGCGATGCTCATCAACTGATCCGCCGAGACGCAGCGAATCGCCGCCAACTCATCACGCCGTTTCATGCTACAAACTCCATGGGGGCCACGCCCCCGGTTGTGGAAGCAACCGCGGCACCCGACCCGCCACCACGCTCGCCGGGTGCCGCACCTTCTTCGCCCGCTACCGCATGCCGGGCGCGCCGTGACAATGCTTGTACTTCTTGCCGCTGCCGCAGGGGCAGGGCTGATTCACAGCAACACGGGGAACGCTCTCCCGCTTGGAGACCACCCGCACAGCCGGAGCCGAGGAAGCCGGGGCCTGAAGGCCAGCCGAGCCGACAGGAGGCAGGGCGTAACTGCGGGCGAGGTAGGGAACCTGAGAGCGCAGGGCCATGACGCACAGTGCATTGAGACTCAAGCCCATATGCCGGGCCAAAGCCTCGGCCTGCTGCTTCAAGTCCACAGGAAGACGCAAGTTGAGCTTGGAAGTCGGGGGCATGGGTGCCTACTCCATGGGGCCATAGTGGCCCCAGATTGCCACCATGACCACCAGCGCGCAAGCGAGGAAAATGCTCACATTCGGCATGTGGTGTCCTCTTTGTTGAATAAGAGACAAGCCCCGTGGAGCAGGCGGGGCACGCGAGCGCGCCCCCGCCTCCGCTCCACACTGCGGCCCAGCCGCTACGGACCGGCACCAGCACCCCCTCAAGAGCGTTCAGCGGGAAGACGCCGGCACCATGTCCGGCCGTGTCTGCGTCCACCCGCGTGGCGTCGCCGGCTTCGGGTTGAAGCGGGACGGCCTGCGGCCTCGCGGGGGCTGCCGCCCCCACACCCCCGAGCCGCGCCCGGCCATCCCGGAACGCGCGCGCCTGCGCCAGCAGCAGCGCCCACCATGCCGACTCGGCCGGCGTGAAGGCGCGGCCTTCCGGGCTGCGCAGTGCGCCGGCGTGCAGGGTCCAGCCCGCCCAGTCCCGCGACAGCGCGCCCAGATCGCCCAGACGCAGGATGCGCAGCAGCCGAACCACTGACCACGGCACGCGGCAGCGTCCGGCTTCCCAATAGGCCACAGTGCGCTGGCTGACGCCGAGGAACTCAGCAGCCGCCTTGCGGCTCAGCAGGCAGGACCGGCGCAGCTCGCCGAAGCCTTCCGGGCTGACGTGCCACAGGCGCCGGGCTGGACGGGCGGCGCCGGCGTGCCGGAATCCTCTGTGCACCTTGCCGACTTTCGCATATGCATATTATGTAAAATTAGATGTCATCAAGCAACGATGCGATCGTCGAGGAGACCGTGAAGCGTCTGACCGATCCGGTGCAGAGCCTGATCGTCACCTGCCGTCTGCACGGCATCGGCCCCTATACTCGGCTGGTCGATGTGTTGCAGCGCGTCGGCCAGCATCCCGCCTCGCGCGTTGCCGAAACCCCGCGGCAGTGGAAGCAGCACTTCGCACAGAACCCGCTGTGCTCGGATCTCTACGCCATCGATGCCGGGTAGGCAACAATGCCGCTGAGTTACCGCTTACACATATTCCACTCGAAACCAACCACCCCTAATGATCTAACCCGGCCAGTCGGAATGCTCTTCTCAATGCAGCCGCCTGAAATGCCCCGAAACCGGCCACTTCTTACTCTGCGGTGCGGCGGCCTACCATTGGAAGGCGCAGGCAACCAGCGGCTTGGCCCAGGCGGGGGTCGTGGCAAGCTCCTCCGTGTTGCGCGGATAGACTAGCGTGCCACCTTTTATCTCGAGCACCAGCTCAGGTGCGGGCCGCTGGCCGGTCGCCGGATCAGCTTCGGCGCTGTTGTCGTAGACGCGCAGCATGGTCACGTGGGGCATCAGGCGGACCAGGTTGGCGCGACTGGCCTCGTACCGCGTGCGCACCTTGGCCTCTGGAATGTCATGGCCGCCATCGGCGACCCTCGCCGCCACGCGGGCCAAGTGTCGCTCGGGACTGTCCAGCCCGCAGTACCAGATCACCAGCTCGTGGCCAGCAGCGGCTGCCACAAGCAGCAAGCCGGTGACGGTCTGTCCACCTAGCGTGGTCTCGAACGTGTAGTCAGCATTGTGGGTGATCGCCGCGCGCAAGCGCTGCACACTCTCCTGCCACGCGAATGCGTTGGCCGCTTCCTCGGCCAGGCCGGGATTGGCGGCCAGGATTTGGCGGGTGGCCTCATCCGGGTTGAAGTAGGCGCCGCCAGCCTCGCGTAGCGCCTGACCGGCGATGCTGCTCTTCCCGGCGCCGTTGGTTCCGGCCAGCACGGTGATCCGCGCCATCAGTGGCCCGGCCGCCCGGCACCGCGCACGGCGGCCTCACCCAGTTGCTCGGGCGTCGCCGTGAACAGCGCGTCCACCGCGGACTTTGCCGCCGGCGTCTGCATCCGCGCCACCAGCGCGTCGAATTCGGCCGTCAGCTTGGCCAGAGGATCGGGCACCGCCTCGACCAGTCGCTCATAAGCCTCGATCGACAGCATCACCGCCGTCGGCCGTGCGTTGCGCGTGATCACCACAGGCTCCGGCTTGTGCAACACGCGTTCCAATAGCGCGGCGAAGCCGTTCTTGGCGTCGCTGCTGGCCATCGTCGGCAGGCGGTCCAGCGGGGTGTGGGCGGTCATGGCGGCATCCTCATCGGTTGTGCACGGGACGCAGAGGGGCTTGGCCTCGGCACGCCCATCATGCGCCGACAAGCCAGAACGAACAAGATAAACCTAATGTCTTGTTTGTACATAATGTCTACTGGACACATTCCAGATCAGAGGTCGTTGACCTTGGATTGACCTGAAGGGAGGCCGGGCCGGGGATTAAAGAACGCCAAGTCATGGGGCTGGGGGTGGCCTGCACCCGGGCAGGTGTAGACCGGGCGACCGTCGGCACGGCCACCTGCATCGTCCACACCAGCCTCCTGCACCAGAGGTGTGGCGTTGGACCAACCCTGGCGGCCCGGTCGCATTCATTTAACCGTGTCACCCTTTCCAAAGTACCCGCGTAACCATGTCGTCTCTTCACGGTATGGATCCCCGCTACAACCGAGGGAAAAACACAACTTACTGTGTCCTAGACAGCTCATGGCAGCGACATGCTGGTGACATCGTTAAGTGGTGCGCGACAAGCTTCTCAACGCCGTCGCCGAAAGAAATCACGCAGCAGCTCCGCTGAAGCATCGGCCAGCAAGCCCTGTCGTACTTCGACGCGGTGATTGTGGCGCGCAGAAATCAGCGTATCGAATACGCTGCCCGCAGCACCAGTTTTGAGATCCGCCGCCGCATACACCACGCGCGCGACGCGCGCATGTATCAAAGCCATTGCGCACATGGCGCAAGGCTCTAGCGTGACGTACAGCGTGCTGCCAGTGTATCGGTAATTGCCGAGCAGTTGCCCGGCGGCGCGCAGCGCCACGATCTCGGCATGCGCGCTGGGGTCGTGTTCATGGATGCTGCGATTGCAGCCCGAACCTATCAGCTCGCCATTCTGGACGAGCGCCGCGCCGACCGGAACCTCGCCTAATTGCTGGTCGGCATGTCGCGCCAGCCCCAGCGCGTGCCACATCCAGCGCTGATCCTCGGCGCTCCACCCGCAATTCGGAAGTTCATGGATCCCGCCGCCCATCCCGTACCTCAGGTCTGCAAGGCATCTGCAATTGCAGAAAGCGCATCGGCAAGGCGTCTCGTCGTTTGCGGGGGTGGCAGCGGCACCTTGATGTTGCGCACCCCTGTGGCGGGATCGCACTCGATCCATGGGTGCGCCGGAGTGGTTGCGTCGCGTGTCGCCAGCAGAGCAGAGAGCAATTGGGCGCCGATCTGCACCAAGGCTTGCCAGGGATCGGCGTCCGTGTTTGTCGGAGCCTGCGCTGCACCGTGCTCCCCCCCTGTTTCCGCGCCTGCCCCAGTACCGGAATCCACGTGCGTTCCTCGCATGGGGGCTGCTTGCGTTGCAGCCACCATGCCTACCGCTTCCTCGGCGGGAGTCACGGCCTCGCCTTCGCTCATGCTGCCAGTCACGCTTTCGACATCCTTCATGAAGCGGTTGAGGCGCGAGCCCCCCATCGATATTTCGTTCGTTCCACCATCGAGAATCCCTGCCGACAGCGAGCGCTTGAAGGCCAGCACCGAAAGCATGCCTTCCTCGATCGTGCCCTTGGCTACAAAATTGACGATGCGTACTGGCCGTTTCTGGCCCATGCGATGAATGCGCGCGATGCGCTGTTCGAGAATCGCCGGGTTCCACGGCAAATCCATGTTGACCAGCGTAGATGCATGTTGCAGATTGAGACCGGTACTGCCGGCGTCAGTCGAGAGGAACACCCGGCAGCCGGGATCGTCGCGGAAGCGCTTCACCAGCGACGGCCGCTTCTCCGATGGCACACCGCCGTGAAAACTGACGTAGCCGATCCCGCGCGCCTCCAGGCGCCGGATCACGATGTCGTGGGTGCGAGTCCATTGGCTGAACACCACGGCCTTGGCGTCTGGCTGCTCGAACAGCTCGTCGAACAAGGCTGCCAGTTCGTCCGCCTTGACGCCGTGGTCGCTCTCCTGATCGAGCAAATAAGTGCTGTTGCACGACATGCGCATGTTCTGCAAGGCGCAGGTCAGCCGCCGCTGGTCCTGGTCGGAAAGAAACTTCATCTTGCGCCAGCGCTGGACGATCCTGGTCACGATCTCCGCGTTTTCCAGATGGTAGGTCATCTGCATTTCGGTCATCGGTACCAACAGGTTCTGGTCGGTGCGTTGCGGCAACTGCATCAGCACCTCGGACTTGCGGCGGCGGATCATGATCGGCGCCAGTGTCTGGCCGATTTTTTCCAGCCCGGTGTAGCCGGTGACGCGACCGTTCTCGTCCTTGACCTGATGCTCGTGCAGCAACTTCCAGGTGGGACCCAGACGGTGTTGATCGACGAACTGGACGATGGAGATCAGCTCTTCCAGCTTGTTCTCCAGCGGCGTGCCGGTGAGCACCACGGCGTAGGGGCTGTCGATACGCCTCAGCGCGCGGGCGGCGATGGTGTTCCAGTTCTTCACCCGCTGCGCCTCGTCGACGATGACCAGCTCTGGCGCCCATGCAGTGATCAGATCGAGGTCGGGCTGGAGCTTTTCGTAGTTGGTGATTTTGCAGAAGTCATCCAGCGCGTAATCTTTCTGCCGCTGGGCACGCCCACTGGCAATCACGCGCGAGTCACGACCGGAAAAGCGCGCAATCTCGTTTTGCCACTGATACTTGAGCGAGGTCGGGCAAATCACCAGCACTTTCGATACGGCAAAATGCTTGGCCATGATTTCGGCGACGGCGATGGCTTGGATGGTTTTGCCCAGTCCCATTTCGTCGCCGATCAGCGCCCTGCCCGCGCGCACGGCGAACAAGGCGCCCTCGGTCTGGTACGGGTATAGCGGCACTTTGAGCAACTTGTTCAGTGACGGATCGGCAGCGCCGCGCGGGAACAGGCCGTCGAGTGCCAGCGACCGTCGATCCGCATCGCGTCGCCCGGCAAGAAAACCGAGCGCGTCGTCATGGGCACGCAACTCGTGGCCATTTTCAGCAGCCAAGGCCATCAAGCGATCCAGAGTAGCCGGCCGCTCATCGCGTAACCGCCAATCGCATCCTTCGTCGAATGACAGCGCCGCTGCCTTGCGAATGGCTGCTGGACAATCCGTGCCGGGACGGAAATGCACGGTGCGTGTGCTGTCGTTGCGCAAATACAGCTCGGAGAACGGCGGATGGTAACCGTGCGCAAAGGCGGCTTTGGCGCCACGTTTTTTCTCCAGCGTTGCGAGGATGAATTCGATGTGCTTGCAAGTGCCCAACTCGTTGTTTGCGTAGTCCGGGCAAGCGCAATAGTTGTCGCCCGGGTGCTTGCCGCGAATGGTGACGCGATAGGTACTCTGCGAGAGTGGATTGCTGACGCGAAACTCGGAAAAGAAAGGTTGCATGCCAACATTTTCCAGGCCGAAAGCCTGTTCGCCGCCAAACTGACGGCGTAGCGCACGCTGCCAGTCGGCCGCAGAAAGCTCCGCCGGAACGTGCGTGCGCGACAGCTTGGGCTTTCTTGCCGACTTGCTTGCCTTGGCGGCTTTGACACTGAACGGCTTGGTTTTCATGAGCAAAGGCTTCTCAACAATGAATTCCGGGGGGTTGAAAGACCGCCCAAGCACGCGGGCGGGCCGCGCCGAGTATCGCAAACCACGACAGGATGCCAAGCGCGCAGACTGCCCAGTTCTCACTCCCACTCAATGGTGGCAGGCGGTTTGCCTGAAATATCATAAACAACACGGGATATACCGCGTATTTCATTGATTATTCGTACTGAAACCAATTCAAGAAACTCATAAGGCAAGCGCGCCCAGCGTGCGGTCATGAAGTCGATGGTTTCCACGGCACGCAGTGCGATCACCCATTCATACGCGCGCCCATCGCCGACGACGCCGACGGATTTCACCGGCAGAAACACCGCGAAAGCCTGGCTGACCTGCTCGTAGAGATCGGCCTTGCGCAGTTCCTCGATGAAGACCTGATCGGCGCGCTGCAACAGTGCGACATGCTCGGCGCGGACTTCACCCAGCACGCGCACCCCAAGCCCGGGACCGGGGAACGGATGGCGATACACCATGGCATGCGGCAGCCCGAGTTCAACACCGATACGGCGCACTTCGTCCTTGAACAACTCGCGCAGCGGTTCCAGCAATTTGAGCTGCATGCGCTCGGGCAGACCGCCGACGTTGTGGTGGCTCTTGATCACATGCGCCTTGCCGGTTTTGGCGCCAGCGGATTCGATCACGTCGGGATAAATCGTGCCCTGTGCGAGCCAGCGCACATCCTGTAATTTGTTGGCTTCTTCCTCGAATACCTCCACGAACAGCCGGCCAATCACTTTGCGCTTGGCTTCGGGATCAATAATGCCGGCCAGCGCGCTGAAAAAACGCGGCGCGGCGTCGATGCGAATCACGTGCACGCCCATGTGTTCGGCCATGGTCGCCATGACCTGATCGCCTTCGTCCTGCCGCAGCAGGCCGGTATCGACGAACACGCAGGTCAGTTGCGCGCCAATGGCGCGCTCCAGCAGCGCCGCGACCACGGACGAATCGACGCCGCCCGAAAGGCCCAGCAGCACGCGCTGTGTGCCGACTTGCACGCGCACCGCATGCACCGCGTCCGCGATGATGCCGGCCGGCGTCCAGCGCATGGCGCAGTCGCACACTTCGACCACGAAACGCCGCAGGATCTCGCCGCCCTGGCGCGTGTGCGTGACCTCGGGATGAAACTGCACGCCGTACCAGCGTCGCGTTGCGTCGGCCATGGCTGCGATCGGAATGCTCTCGGTGGCCGCGGCCAGCGCAAAGCCTGGCGGCATCGCGGTGACGCGATCGCCGTGCGACATCCACGCATCCAGCTTGCGCGCGCCTGTCACGGCGTGCGCATCGGCGTGATCATCGAGCCCGTCGAACAGCACGCACGGTGTGGTCAGGTCGATCGCGGCGTAGCCGAACTCGCGCGCGTGGCCACTCTCGACCTTGCCGCCCAGCTGCGCGGCCATGGTCTGCATGCCGTAACAGATGCCAAGCAGTGGCACGCCCAGTTCATACACCACATGCGGTGCGCGCGGTGATGCGGCCTCGGTGACCGATTCAGGGCTGCCGGAGAGGATCACGCCGCGCGGCGTGAAGCGCGTGATTTCCTCGGGATCGTGGTCCCACGCCCAGATTTCGCAATAGACGCCAATCTCGCGCACGCGCCGCGCGATGAGCTGCGTGTACTGCGAACCGAAATCGAGGATCAGGATCTTGTCGGAGTGAATATTGGTAGGCATCGGGACTCGGGACTCGGGACTCGGGACTCGGGATCCCTGCCCTGCGGTTCGCATGCTGGTGTCGGTTGGCCGCGATCCTGAACCCGAGCCCGGAATCACGGCAGCCGCTCAATTCGCTTGCTGCATCAATCCATGCGGTAATTCGGCGCTTCCTTGGTGATCTGCACGTCGTGCACATGCGCCTCGCGCGTGCCCGCGCCGGTAACGCGCACGAACTGCGGCTTGCTGCGCATCTGCTCGATGTTGGCGCAACCGCAGTAACCCATCGCCGCGCGCACGCCACCGACCAGTTGATGCACGATCGCGCGCAGCGGGCCGCGATACGGCACGCGGCCTTCGATGCCCTCTGGCACCAGCTTGTCGGCGTCGGCTTCTTCTTCCTGGAAATAGCGATCCTTGGAGCCGAGCTGCATGGCGCCCAGCGAGCCCATGCCGCGATAACTCTTGTAGGAGCGACCCTGGAACAGCTCGACCTCGCCGGGGGCTTCCTCGGTACCGGCGAACATCGAGCCCAGCATCACCGTGGATGCGCCCGCGGCGATGGCCTTGGCGACATCGCCTGAATAGCGCACGCCGCCGTCGGCGATCAACGGTACGCCGCTGCCTTCGAGTGCTTCGGCGACCATGGCGATGGCACTGATTTGCGGCACGCCGACGCCGGCGACGATGCGCGTGGTGCAGATCGAGCCGGGGCCTACACCCACTTTCACCGCATCCACGCCGGCATCGACCAGCACACGCGCGGCGTCGCCGGTGACGATGTTGCCGGCGACGATCTGCAACCCTGGAAACTGGCGCTTGATCCAGCGCACGCGTTCGATCACCCCGCGCGAATGGCCATGCGCGGTATCCACCACCACCACATCCACGCCGGCTTCGGCCAGCGCGGCGACGCGCTGTTCGGTTTCGCCGCCCACGCCCACCGCAGCGCCCACGCGCAGTCGTTCGTGCGCATCCTTGGCCGCGTGCGGATTGTCGCGTGCCTTCTGGATGTCCTTGACCGTGATCAACCCGCGCAGCTCGAAGCCGTCGTTCACTACCAGTACTTTCTCGATGCGGTTGCGGTGCAGAAGTTCCAGTACCTCGTCGTGCCCTGCCCCTTCGCGCACGGTGATCAGCTTTTCCTTGCGCGTCATGATGTTTTTCACCGGATCTTCCGGCTTGCGTTCGAAGCGCAGATCACGACTGGTGACGATACCGACCAACTGGTTGCCCTCGACGACCGGCACGCCCGAAATGTTGTGCGCGCGGGTGATGTGCATGACCTCGCGGATGGAAGTCTGCGGCGCGACGGTGATCGGGTTGCGAATCACGCCGGCCTCGAACTTCTTCACCAGGCGCACTTCGGCGGCCTGCTGCTCTGGCGTCATGTTCTTGTGGATGATGCCGATGCCGCCGCTCTGCGCCATGGTGATGGCCAGGCGCGCTTCGGTCACCGTATCCATTGCTGAGGACACCAGCGGAATGTTGAGCCGGATCTGCCGTGTCAGTTGCGCGCTGATGTCGACATCGCGCGGCAGCACCTCGGAGTACGCCGGCACCAGGTACACATCGTCGTAAGTCAGGGCTTCGGTGAGGATGCGCATATCGGGAGTCTCAAGGGAGAATATTGATCCGTTTGCAAAACCGGGCATCCTGCACGGTTTGCGAGCACGGTGGCGTTTCCATGCGCCGGAGCGGTTTTGCAAACCGATCCATTCATGGATCGAGCGCCTCGGCGGCTTCGAGCGTGTTTTCCATCAGCGTGGCTACCGTCATCGGCCCAACCCCACCGGGCACAGGCGTGATCCATGCTGCGCGCTCTGCTGCGGCGGCGAATTCGACATCGCCCACCAACCGCCCATCGGCGAGACGATTGATGCCTACGTCGATGACGACCGCACCCGGTTTCACCCATGTGCCGGGCACCAACGCGGGTTTGCCCACAGCGACGATCAGGATGTCAGCATCGCGCACGTGATGTTCGAGATCGTGAGTGAACTTGTGGCAGCAGGTCGTGGTGCAGCCGGCGATCAGCAACTCCAGCGCCAGCGGCCGGCCGACATGGTTGGACACGCCAACCACCACCGCATGCTGGCCGCGCACCGGACGATCGGTATGCGCCAGCAGCGTCATCACGCCCTTGGGCGTGCACGGGCGCAAGCCCAACTGGCGCAGCGCCAGACGCCCGACGTTCTCGGCGTGGAAACCATCGACATCCTTGCGCGGGTCGATGTGGTTGATCAGCGCGGTGGTATCCAGATGCGGTGGCAGCGGCAGTTGCACGAGGATGCCATGCACGGTGGGATCGCTGTTCAACTCGCCGATCAGCGTCATCAGTTCGTGCTGGATGACCGTAGCCGGCAAATCGATATCGCGTGCGCTGAAGCCCACCTGCTTGCTGGCGCGGCGCTTGTTGCGCACATACACGGACGAAGCCGGATCGGCCCCAACCAGCACCACGGCGAGACTCGGCGGCACATGACCGGATGCGCTGCGCGCGGCAACCCGTGCGGCAATGCGTTGTAGCAATTCATCGGCGACCTTGCGACCGTCGAGAAGGCGTGCGCTCATGGAGTGACCGGCCAAAAAGTGATTATCCCAGCCCGGCGCGTGGCTGACAAATCGTGGCGCCCGACGAGCCGCCGCCGGACGTCTGCGCAAGCTGGCGCCGAGCTATTTTGGCGAGATCGCGCCAGCGCGCGGCTCGATCAGACTGTGCGCTTCCATCAGATGCGCCAGTGCGATCAGATTCTCCACTTCCAGCTTGTTCATCAGCCGCTGTTTGTAGGTCGAGACGGTCTTGGGGCTCAGATGCAGTTGCTCGGCAATCACGAAAATGGGCTTGCCGCGCACCAGCATCATCGCCACTTCCATCTCGCGCGCAGACAGTTGCTCGAATGGCGAGCCCTCGCCATCGAGCGTGGCCAGCGCGAGCTGCTGGGCAACATCCGGCGCCAGGTAACGGCGGCCCTCGGAAACCTGCCGGATCGCGGTCAGCAGCTCCTGAGCGGCGCAGCCCTTGGTCAGATAACCCAGCGCGCCGGCTTCAAGCAGACGGCGCGGGAATCGTGCGTCGTTGACCACGGTCAACACCACGATACGCGTGGGCAGATGTGCGCGAATCACGCGCTCGGTCAGCTCGATGCCGCTCATGCCGGGCATGTGCACGTCCACCAGCGCGACATCGGGGGCAAGACTGCGGATCAGGCGCAATCCTTCCTCGGCGCTGGCGGCTTCGCCCACGACCTGCATGTCAGGCTGCTGGCCGAGGATCAGCTTGAAGCCGGTGCGCACCAATTCGTGATCGTCCACGAGCAACAGACGGATCATGACCACTCCCCACGTTTCCCCATCCGCAACATAGGCAGGGAGTGAGCGTTTGGCAAGCACTGTGCGCATGGGCATCGCGCAAGCAGGTGCACGACAGGCACTGAATCTGCACGGATCCGAAGTCGCCCCGGCTCAGCCTCGCTGGCCCGAGGATTTCAAGTTCTAGTGAATTTACTTTGTATTTTGATACGTTGCGCCACTTTTTCAGTTTCGCAGCGAGTCGCGAAACGCTGGTACAAGGGTTTGATTGCGCACAGTGCGCGGAGACTGTGCGGAACGGGTTGTTGCGGTGTCTGGCTGTAGGAATCGCGCGCGCGGATATACGACGAGACGCTGGGTTTCATCCAACTGGTGTTCAGCCGCAAAGACGCAGGCTTGCTTGCTCGGCGCGCGGATCGCGGGCATGGATGTCGCGCAGCTCATCGCCCCGCTGGCGCTGGCGCTCGAACAAGGCCTCGGCGCGGTGGCGCTGGCGGATACTGTGTTCCCGCCCCCGATGCTCGGCGAGGGCATCAACAAGGCCGCGCGCGCCTTCGCGCCATGACGCAACCCCAGCCTTGCACAACGAGGAGCGTTCCATGACATCCACCCCGCCCGATGCAGTCGACGCCACGCCGGCGCAGTCCGCAGCAGCGACCGACCTGCCGCCCACCGACCCGACGCGCGGCTTGAGCAACGCCGAAGCGGCGCAGCGATTGGCGCGCTTTGGCCCCAACGCCATCGCCGATCAGGTCGCCTCCGCGTGGCGGCAACTGCTGCTCAAGTTCTGGGCGCCGGTGCCGTGGATGCTCGAAGCCGTGATCGTTCTGCAGGTGTTTCTGGGGCGTGGGCTGGAGGCGCTGGTCATTGCCGTGCTGCTGGTGTTCAACGCCGTGGTCGCTTTCGTGCAGGAGCAGCGCGCCAAGGACGCGCTGGCACTGTTGCGCAAGCAATTGCATGTCAACGCGCGGGTGCTGCGCGACAGCCAGTGGAGCCGGATTCCCGCCGAACAGGTGGTGCCCGGCGACATCGTGCATGTGCGCGCGGGCGACATCGTACCCGCCGATTTGTTGCTGAGCGACGGCGCGGTGGCGCTGGATCAGGCCGCGCTCACCGGCGAATCGCTGCCGGTGGATGCGGGCGCGGGCAAGCCTGCTTACACCGGCGCCATCGTGCGTCAGGGCGAGGCCACGGGCGCGGTTACCGCCACTGGCGCGCGCACCTTTTTCGGTCACACCGCCGAACTTGTGCGCAGCTCCAGCGCGCCCAGCCACATGCAACGCACCATCTTTGCCATCGTCAAACGACTGGTGATTTTTGATGCGGTGCTGGTGGCGCTGGTCATCTGCTTCGCGCTATGGCACCACCTGCCGCTGCTCGATACCGCCGTGTTCGCGCTCATGCTGCTGGTCGCCTCGGTGCCGGTCGCCCTGCCCGCCATGTACACCCTGGCGACGGCGGTGAGCAGCCAGGCGCTTGCGCACCATGGCGTGTTGGTCACGCGCCTGCCCGCGGTGGAAGAAGCCGCGGCCATGGACACGCTGGTGTCCGACAAGACCGGCACGCTGACGCAGAACAGTCTGAGCTACGCCGGAGCCCTGCCGTTGGCCGCGAACACCGACGAAAACACGCTGCTGCGTACCGCGGCCTTGGCCAGCGACGATGCCACTCAAGACCCACTCGACCTCGCCATCCTCACCCCCGCGCGCCAACGCAAGCTGTTGACTGACGCGCCCACGCGCACCGGTTTCCATCCCTTCGACCCGAGCACGCGCCGCAGCGAGGGCGTGTACACCATGGACGGCCAGCCTTGGCGCGCGGTGAAGGGCGCAGCCACCGTCATTGGTCCGCTGTGCCATCTCGACGTGCGGCAGCAAGCCGCTCTCGACGCTGCGGAGCACAAACTCGCGGTCAGCGGCGCGCGCGTGCTGGCGGTGGCGGCGGGTCAAGGTGAAGCGTTGCAACTATTGGGCGTGGTCGGTCTGTCCGATCCGCCGCGGCCCGATGCCGCCGCACTCATCCAGCAGATCCACACGCTCGGCGTGCGCGTGTGCATGGCCACCGGCGACGCGGAAGAAACCGCCCGCGCCATTGGCGCGCAACTCGGCCTGGGCACGCGCGTGTGTCAGGCCAAGGGCGCGCAAGCGCAAAACCCTGAAAACTGCGACCTCTATGCGCGCGTGTTGCCCGAGGACAAACACCACATCGTCGCCGCGCTGCAAAAAGCCGGGCACGTCACCGGCATGACCGGCGACGGCGTGAACGACGCGCCCGCGCTGCGTCAGGCCGAGATGGGCATCGCCGTGGCCAGCGCCACCGACGTGGCCAAGGCCGCCGCGGGCGTGGTGCTCACCGCCCCCGGCCTGAGCGGCGTGCTCACCGTGGTGCGCGCCGGCCGCAGCGTGCATCGGCGCATGCTCACCTACACCCTGAACAAGGTGCTGCGCACGTTGGAGATCGTGATTTTTCTCACCTTCGGCCTGCTGCTGAGCGGTCACTTCGTGATTTCTCCGCTGCTCATCGTGCTGATGCTGTTCGCCAACGATTTCGCCACCATGAGCATCGCCACCGACCGCGTACGCCCCGCGGCCAAGCCGCAGCGCTGGCAGGTGCGCAAGCTGATGGGCGCGTCCATCGTGCTGGCGGTGCTGACGCTGCTGTTCGCGCTGGGGCTGTATCTGTGGGCACAGGCACAGGGTTTGAGTCTCGCGCAGTTGCAGACCGTGGTCTTCCTCATTCTCGTGTTCGGCAATCAGGCCGGCATCTACCTGCTGCGCAACGATGCGGCGCTGTGGAAGCTCGCGCCCTCGCGCTGGATGGTGGCGGCGAGCATCGGCGATGTCGTCATCGTCAGCCTGCTCGCCAGTTTCGGCGTGTTGATGGCCGCGCTGCCCTGGTGGGTCATCGGCGTGGTAATCGCCGCCACCGTCATGTTCACCCTGCTGCTCGACACCTTCGTCAAGCGTCCGCTGTTCACGCGTTTTGCCATCGCCTGAAAAGGAAAGCGACCATGTCCACACCCGCTCCCGCGACGCTCGCGCCCAACATCAACACCGCGTTCTTCTGGCCGGTGCAACTGGCCACCAGCATGGCCGAGCAAGGCATGGAACTGCTCGCGCGCAACGTCAAGTTCGCCGACGAGGAACTGCGCCTGCACGACGGCAGCATCAAGCCCAGGCTCGCCACCGCGCACAGCGTGCACCTGAAGCTGCGCACCTTGGACTTGTGCGACTACTCCGCGCCCGGCGCGAAGGGGGTTCCCACCCTGGTCAACGCGCCCTACGCCGGCCATACCTCGATGATCGCCGACTACCACGAGGGCCAGAGCCTGATGCAGACGCTGAAAAGCAACGGCGTTGAACATCTGTTCCTCACCGACTGGCACAGCGCCACAGCCGACATGAAAGACCTCGAGGTCGATCAATACTTGGGGGACTTCCTCGCTTGCGTCGACGACCTCGGTGGGCGCGTCAATCTGGTGGGTCTGTGCCAGGGCGGCTGGATGGCGGCGATGCTGGCGGCGCGTTTTCCCGACAAGGTCGCTAGCCTGGTGCTGGCCGGATCGCCCATCGACACCCACGCCGGCAACGGCCCGCTGGTGAAGATGGTGAAGGAAAGCCCGATGAGTTTCTACGCTGATCTGGTGGCCAGTGGCGGCGGACTGATACTGGGTAAATACATGCTGGCGGGCTGGAAAAACATGCACCCAGAACAGCACTATGTGCAGGACCATATCGACCTGTACGAGCACATCGATGATCCGGTGTGGCTGTCCAAGACCGAGGCCTTCGAGCGCTGGTACGAGAACCCGCTGGACCTGCCCGGGCGCTGGTATCTGCAGGTGATCGATCAACTGTTCAAACAAAATCTGCTAGCCAAGGGCAAATACGTCGCGCTGGGGCGCACGCTCAAGCTCAAGGACATCACCTGTCCGCTGTATCTGCTGGCCGGCGAGCGCGACGACATCACCAGCCATGAGCAAGTCTTCGCCGCCGAAACCCTATGCGGCACGCCGAAAGCGCAGATCGAAAAACGCATCGTGCCCGGCGGCCACGTCGGCCTGTTCATGGGCGCGCGCACACTCAGGAAAATCTGGCCGGAGATCGCTACTTGGATACCCAAGCCGCGATGAAAAATCCGCACGCGCACGCTGCGGCCAGCGTTCTGGAGGCCATGGGTGGCGACGCGCAGCGTGGCCTCGACAGCGCCCAGGCGCAGGCGCGTCTGGCGCGCCACGGCGCGAATCGCCTGCCCGAAGCCAAGGTGCGCGGCGCATGGCTGCGCCTGGCGCTGCAATTCCACAATCCATTGATCTACGTGTTGCTGGCTGCGGCAGTGCTGACGTTGCTGCTGCGCGATTTCACCGATTCCGGCGTGATCGTCGGCGTGGTCATCGTCAACGCCATCATCGGCTTCGTGCAGGAAGGCAAGGCCGAGCAGGCGCTCGCCGCGGTGCGCCGGTTGCTGGCGCAGCGAGCGGTGGTGATGCGTGATGGCCTACACCAGGAGATCGATGCCGCGGCGTTGGTGCCGGGCGATGTGGTGCTGATCGAAAGCGGCAGCCGAGTGCCGGCGGATTTGCGCCTGTTCGAGGCGCGCAGCCTGCGCGTGGACGAGGCCGCGCTCACTGGCGAATCGGTGGCGGTGGATAAATCAATCGCATCCGTCGCCGATGACGCCGCGTTGGCCGAACGCAGCTGCATGGCCTGGGCCGGAACCGAGGTGCGTTACGGCCAGGCGCGCGGCGTGGTCGTGGCCACTGGCCCCTCGACGGAGCTCGGCCGCATCGGCCATCTGGTGTCCGCGGTGCCCAGCAGCGTCACGCCACTGACGCGCCGCCTCGATCGCTTCGCGCGGCAGATCACGCTGTTCATCGTCGTGGCCAGCGCGCTGATCTTCATCTGGGGGCTGTGGCTCGAGGCGTTGCCGCCGCTGGAGGTGTTCCTCGCCGTGGTCGGCCTGGCGGTGGCTGCCATACCGGAAGGTCTGCCGGCCATCGTCACCATCGTGCTGGCCCTGGGTGCGCGCGCCATGGCGCGGCAGCATGCCCTGCTGCGCCGATTGCCCGCCGCCGAGACGCTGGGATCGGTCAGCGTGATCTGCACCGACAAGACCGGCACGCTGACGCGCAGCGAGATGACCGCCGTCGGCGTGCTGCTGCCGGGCGCAACGCTCGCCGTCAGCGGTGCCGGCTATGCGCCCGAAGGCGGATTCAGCGTCGACGGCAAGCCCCTTGCGCCCGCGCAGGACGCGGCGCTGCAGGCGCTGGCTCGCGCCGCACTGCTGTGCAATGACGCCCAGCTGCAACACGACGCGCAAGACGGATGGAGCGTGGTGGGCGATCCTACCGAGGGCGCGCTGCTGACACTGGCACACAAGGCCGGACTGGACGCGGCGCGCGAGCACGCCGACGCGCCGCGTGTGGATGCGATTCCGTTCGAGTCCGATCGCCGCTATATGGCCACCCTGCACCACGATCACCACGGTCACAGGTTCGTGCTGCTCAAGGGCGCGCCGGAGCGCGTGCTGGAACTGTGCACGCATACCGCCGATGGGCTGCCGCTGCGCCGCGATGCATGGGGCACGCGCATCACACAGGCCGCTGCGTCGGGGCAGCGCCTGTTGGCCATCGCGCAGCGCGAGGCGCCGGCTGCGCGCACATCGCTCGACGAGGGCGACATCGCGCCCGGCTTCGCCCTGCTCGGTCTGCTAGCGCTGCAGGACCCGCCGCGCCCCGAAGCCGCGGACGCCGTGGCCGAATGCCGGCGCGCCGGTATCCGCGTGCTGATGATCACCGGCGACCACCCGCTCACCGCCGCCGCCATCGGCAATCAACTCGGCCTGCGCGGCGCGGGCGTCCTGACTGTGCCGGAGATCGACACGCTCGATGCAACCGCGCTGCGCGCACGCCTGCAAACCACCGACGTGATCGCGCGCGCCAGTCCGGAACACAAGCTGCGCCTGATCGCCGCGCTCAAGGCCGAGGGTGAGCAAGTCGCCATGACCGGCGACGGCGTCAACGATGCGCCGGCGCTGAAGGCCGCCGACATCGGCGTGGCCATGGGCCTGCGCGGTACCGACGCCGCGCGCGCCGCGGCCGATCTGGTACTGGGCGACGACAACTTCGCCAGCGTCGCGCACGCTGTGCGCGAGGGCCGGCGCCTGTTCGACAACATCCGCAAGGCGCTGCTGTTCATCCTGCCCACCAACGGCGGCGAGGCCGGCGTGATCCTGCTGGCGGTACTGCTCGGCTGGGCGCTCCCGGTCAGCGCCAGCCAGATACTCTGGGTCAACCTGGTCACCGAAATCACGCTGTCGGTGGCGCTGGCTTTCGAACCGGCCGAACCCGGCATCATGCGCCGGCCGCCCCGTGCGCCGGGCGCGGCGCTGCTCAGCGGCGCCATGCTGGCGCGCATCACCTATGTCAGCCTGCTGATGACGGCCAGCACGTTTTTCGCGTTCGAGTGGGAGCTGGCGCGCGGCGTCGGCATCGATGCCGCACGCACCGCCGCGGTCAACATGCTGGTCATCGGCGAAATGGTGTACCTGTTCAATATGCGCCACTTCACCGCCTCCAGCGTCAACTTCGGTGCGCTGCGCGGCAATGCCGTCGCACTGTGGGCCTGCGCGCTGCTGGCGATTGCGCAGGCGCTATTCACCTATGCCCCACCGCTGCAAGCCGTGTTCCGCACGCGCCCGCTGGACGCTTCCGCGTGGTTGCTGCTGGGCGTGCTGGGCGCGGCCAAGTTCCTCGCCGTGGAGGCCGAGAAGTGGTGGCTGCGGCGGCGTGGCATCTCGTTCTAGCACGATGCCGTCTGCGCCTGATATGCCCGATCATCGCGGGGTTGTGAAAGCGCACCCGTGCCCACGCCCAATGACCATTCAGATATCACCCGGTGGCAAGTCGGGCGGCGGTTCCAGGCCCAGCGCCTTGCGTTTGCGCACCGCCAGTCAGGCCAGCAGGGATCCCAGCAGTCAGGCGGCGGTACGCACGGCGCGCAGCACGATCGCGGGCAGATCGTCGCGCACCGATCCGCCCCACTCATGCAGCAGTTGCGGGCCGACGCGAGCGCCGATGAAAATCGTGATCACCATGATCAGCAACATGCTGATCGCCCATGCGACGGCCATGCGCCGGATGAAAGCGAACAACAGTCTGAAGACGATGGCGCCCAGCAGGCCGAACAGCAGCGCTTCGATCAGCAGGATGCGGATCATGTGCGATGCCTCCCCGATGCTCGGCCTGCGTGCGGCGAGCCGTCGTGCCTCAAGCCATGCGATGCCGGAACAGCCAGGCCGCGGCGCTCATGCTGGCCAGGCCGATCAGCGCCAGCGGCGCGTATTGCGACAACAGCATGGGGATGGTGCTGCCTTCCAGGAAAACGCCGCGCACGATGATCAGGAAATAGCGCATCGGGTTGACATAGGTCAGCAGTTGCACCGCCTCGGGCATGTTGGCGATGGGCGTGGCGAAACCCGACAGGATGATCGCCGGCACCAGAAACAGAAACACGCCGAGCAGCCCCTGCTGCTGGGTGACGGCCAGCGAGGAGATCATCAGCCCGATGCCGATCGCCGCCAGCAGGAAAAAGAACATGCCCAGCGCCAGCGCCGCCACGCTGCCGACGAAGGGCACGTGGAACCACAGCACCGCCATCAGCGCGATGAAACCGCCCTCAAGCCCGCCGATGACGAAGCCCGGCACGGCCTTGCCGATCAAGATTTCCAGCGGGCGCATGGGCGTGACCAGCAACTGCTCGAAGGTTCCCATCTCGCGCTCGCGCGCCACCGAAAGGCCGGTGACCAGCAGCGTGACCACCAGGGTGAGCTGGGCCACGAGGCCGGGCACGATGAACCAGCGCGAGCGCAGATTGGGGTTGAACCAAGCGCGCATCACCAGTTGCGCCGGCGGCCCGCGTTGACTGTGCGCCGCTGCCCATTGCTGGTTGAAATTGAGCAGCACGCCGCTGACATCGTTGAGCGCCAGCGCTGCGGTGTTGGAGTCGCGCCCGTCGATGATGATTTGCAGCCTGGCGGGTTTTTGCGTCAACAAGTCGCGGGTGAAGTGCTGGCCGATGTGCAGCACCAGCAGCGCGTCCTTGTCGTTGATCAGCGGTGCGATCTGCGCATCGTTACGGATCGTGGCCACTTGCTGGAAATCGGGCGCGCCGTTGAAGCGCGCCAGCAGTTGGCGCGCGGCATAGCCCGAATCCTGGTTGTACACCGCGTAGGGGATGTGATTCAGATCGAAGCTGGCGGCGTAACCGAACACCATGAGCTGGATCAGCGGCGGGCCGATCAGCACGGTGCGGCTGGCCGCGTCGCGCAGCACGGCGAGGAACTCCTTGATGATCAAGGCAACGATGCGCGCCCACATGCTCAGTCCAGCCTCTTGCGCGACTTGCGCCGGGCGATGCCGAAAAACAGCAGCGCCATCCCCGCCAGCGCCGCGCTGTTGGAAAGTACGACCGGCCATACGTCGCCGGCGAGAAACAGCGTCTGCAGGATGGCGACGTAGTAGCGCGCAGCGACGATATGGGTAAGGAATTGCACCACCGCCGGCATCGAGTTGATGTCGAAAATGAAGCCGGAAAGAATGAATGCCGGCAGGAAGGTGACAATCACCGCCACCTGCGCGGCTACGAACTGGTTCTTGGCCAGCGTCGAGATCAGCAGCCCCATGCTCAACGCCACCAGCAGGAACAGCGCCGAGCACGCCACCAGCAGCCAGAAACTGCCGATCAGCGGCACCGCGAACAGCCACACCGCCATGGCCACCGACAACAGCATGCCGCCCATGCCCAGCACGAAATACGGCACCAGCTTGCCGAACAGGATTTCGCCCATGGTCACCGGGCTGGCCATCAGCGCCTCCATGGTGCCGCGCTCCCACTCGCGCGCCACCACCAGTGCGGTGAGCAACGCGCCGATCAGGGTCATGATCAACGCGATCAAGCCCGGCACCAGAAAGTCGCGGCTGCGCAGCGCCGGGTTGAACCAGATGCGGCTTTCCGCCACCACCGGGATCGCCAGCGGCTGCCCGGCCCGATCAGCCTGCAGTTGCAGCCAGTTTTGCCACATGCCCTGCAAATAGCCCTGCAGGATGTTGGCGTTGTTGGCGTCCACGCCATCCACCCACACCGCCACCGACGCGGTTTTTCCGGCCAGCACGTCGCGCGAGAAATCACCGCGCAGCCAGACGATGCCGGTGACCTGACGTTGCATCAGCGCGGCGCGCGCGGCGCTGAGGGTCGGGTAAGGTCGCGGGTCGAAAAAATCCGACTGCTGTAGCCCGCCGATGAAACTGCTGGTCTGCGCCGTGGGCTGATTGACCACCACCGCCAGCGGCACGCGGTGCGCGTCCAGTGATACGCCGTAGCCGAACAGCAGCAGCAGGAACACCGGCAGCACGAAGGCGATGGCGATGGACGAGGGATCGCGCAGGATCTGCAGAAACTCCTTGCGCACCAGGCCACGCAGGCGTTGGCGGTTCAAGGCGCGATCCTCATGCCGCTCTCCGCGTCCGCGCTTCATGCGCCTGGATCAAGCCGATAAAGGCGTCTTCCATGCTCGGAGCGGGCAACACCGCGGTCTTCGCCTGGGCACGGATTTCCTGCGGCGTACCGAAGGCGAGAATCTCGCCCAGCGACATCAGCACCAGGTGATCGCAATACTCGGCTTCGTCCATGAAGTGCGTGGTGATCATCACCGTCACGCCGGATTCGGCCAGATGATTGATACGCTGCCAGAACTCGCGTCGCGCCAGCGGATCGACGCCCGAGGTGGGTTCGTCCAGAAACAGGATCGAGGGCTCGTGCATCAACGCGCAGGCCAGCGCCAGACGCTGCTTGAAGCCCAGCGGCAGTTCCGCCGCCCCGGCATCGAGATACGCACCCAGCTCGAACTCGTGCTGTGCCCAATCCAGCCTGGCCTTGCGCCGTGCGCCGCCGAGTCCGTAGGCCGAGGCAAAAAATGCCAGGTTCTGCGCCACGCTCAAATTGCCGTACAGCGAAAACCGCTGCGACACATAGCCGATGCGCGCGCGCGCCGTCGCGCGCGCCGTGCGCAGGTCCACGCCAGCCACGCGCAGCGTGCCGGAGCTGGCCGGCAGCAGCCCGCACAGCATGCGGAACGTGGTGCTCTTGCCCGCGCCGTTGGCGCCCAGCAGGCCGAACACCTCGCCGCGCTGCACGGTAAATTCGATACCCTTGACCGCCTCGAAGCTGCCGAAAAAACGGCGCAGTTCGTGCACCTCGATCACCGGCGCGGCCGCGTCCTCTCCACCGTCGTTCCCGCGCAGGCGGGAATCCAGTGAGGCGGCCGCAGACACAGTGCGTTGGGCATCGCCATGGAAAGCAGGCACGGCATCATCGCTGGCCATAGCTTGCGCATCCCCATCGTCATGCGCCGCCAGCAGCGACACGAACGCATCCTCGAAGCGCGGCGCCACGGGTTGCCAGTCTTCGCCCGGTTGCGCGGGTGGCCGCGTCGGCACCGCGGCCAGCACCACGCGCACGCCCTCGGCCTGCACCAGAGCATCGACCACGCCGGTGCGCGCGCTTAGCTGCGTTTGCAGCGTGCGCCGCCGCAGTGCGGCGTGGCGCACCAGAAAACAGCGTCCGACCAGCGGCGCTTGGAATGCGGCGGGCGGCTGTTGCGCCAACAGACTGCCCTCGTGCAACAGCACGATGTCGTCGCACAGCTCGGCTTCGTCCAGGTAAGCGGTGCTCACCAACACCGTGACTCCATGCGCGCGCATGGTCTTGATGATGCTCCACAGCTCACGGCGCGAGATCGGATCGACGCCCACCGTGGGCTCATCCAGCAGCAGCAGACGCGGCGCGCGCAGCAGTGCGCAGGCCAGCCCCAGCTTCTGTTTCATGCCGCCGGACAAGTCGCCGGCGCGGCGCTTGCCGAACGGCCCCAGCGCGGTCAGACGCAGCAATTCCTCGAAACGCGCGCTGCGCCGCGTCGCATCGAGGCCTTGCAGATCGGCATACAGCGCGAGGTTTTCCTGCACGCTGAGGTCTTCGTACAGGCCGAAGCGCTGTGGCATGTAGCCGATGTCACGCTGGATGGCCGTGGCCTCGTGGCGGCTGTCGTGGTCCAATACCCGCACCTGGCCGGCGTTGGGCAGCAGCAGCGCGGCCGCCAGACGCATCAGCGTGGTCTTGCCAGCGCCGTCGGGGCCGAGCAGGCCGGTGATGCGCCCACTCTGCACCTGCACACTCAGGCCCTTGATCGCCTCGATCTGCTGCTTGCCCTGGCGAAAGCGCTTGTGCACCGCTTCCAGCACCAGCGCCGGCGCCTCCACGGTGTCAGTCCTGACAGACATGCGCGGGGAGCGCGCGCGGCGCGTTGTCGTGCAGTGGCACCTGCACCGTCACCGGCATGCCCAGGCGCAGCCGCCCGCGTGGATTGCAGGCGTAGACGCGCACCCGGTACACCAGCTCGGTGCGCAAGTCGGTGGTTTGCACCGATTTGGGCGTGAACTCGGCGGTGGGCGAGATGAATCCGATCCAGCCCTTGAAACGCCGCCCCGGAAAACTGTCGCTGAGGATATCGGCGCGCATGCCCGAGGCGATGCGGCCCAGCTCGGTCTCCGGCACGTAAGCGCGCGCCCAGACCGGATTGTTCAAGGCCAGTGTCAGCACCGGTGCAGCGGGACTGGCCATATCGCCGACTTCGAGGACGCGCGTCTGGATGACGCCATCCGTCGGCGCGATCAACGTGGTGTCGTGCAGTTGCCGCCGCGCTAGCGCCAGCGCCGCGGCATCGGCCTTGACCTGCGCGCGCGCGGCAGCGATGTCTTCCTGGCGCGGCCCCTGCACGGCCAGGCTCAATGCCTGCTGCGCGCTGTCGAGACCGGCGCGTGCGTTCTTGAGCGCCTGCTGGGCGTTGTCGGCCGACTGCTGCGGCAACAAATGCGCCGCGGCCAGCGCGCGCTGGCGGTCATAAGTAATTTGCGCGTTGTGCAATGTGGCCGCGGCGCTGGCCACCGCAGCGCGCGCCTCGGCGATTTCCTGCGGACGACTGCCGGCTTCCAGTTTCGCAAGCTGCTGGCGCGCCGTCGCAAGCACGCCCGCGGCCTGATTCACCGCATCCTGAAAGCGCAGCGGATCAAGCTGCGCCAGCACCTGACCCTTGCGTACCGCGGAGCCTTCCTCGAAGCCGATGCGCTGGATGCGGCCCGCATCGTTAAAGGCCATATCCACGGTGCGGATATCGATATTGCCGTACAGCGTCAGCGCGGTAGGTGTCGGATGCTGTTCGCGTCGCACCCACCAAGCCGCCGCCCCAAGCACCAGCACGACAACGACCAACAGCACCAGAATTTTTCGAGGGGAGGATTTCATGGACAGCCTGAATGAAGACGATGCCATGCCGCACCCCGTCAGCACTGGTCAGCACGCGCAAAAGTCCGAAGAGATGCCGAATGTTTCGCCGTCGAAGGTCGCCAGAAAAATGTTGATCGAGGATTTCATCCTATGCTCGCACTTCTTCCCGCGTCTTGATCTGGCTCAAGAATGGTCTTGCCGCAGCGCAGGCCACGCGGGATTGAAGGCGGCGAACTCTGCACGCCATCATGCTCGCCGGTGCGGTGATCCGCTCGCCACGAGCGTGCCAAGGGGCAAATCCCGCCTTCCCTCGAAGAGGCGACCCGTTCTTTCCCACCAAGGGCAGAATCCCGGGCCTCGGGTTCGATCTGGCGCGGTTCGCGGCCGAAAAGATTTTCCGAGTACGGCTACGCTGGAAGCCGGTTGGCATGTCACCAGGCGCGTTCGAAAGGCTGCAAATCGAGGCGCAGGCATGTTCCGCCGCGCTGCCTGGATGCGTGTGCGATGCCTGCGTGCGCTGCGGAATCGAAGGGGCCGCGTGTACAGATGGCGGGTGCCGCGATTCGCGGCGTTCGGCACATTCTCGGAAGCACGTGAAAATTCTGGTACAACGAACGCGGAGCATTACACCAGGATCTTGGCCGTTCATGGTGCCGCGCGACTACAGACCATGGGCATCCGGCCAGAGGGCATCGCACATGAAAGCCGTCAGCATCGAACACTCGAAAGCCGTCTATTTCGCGGACTTCGCGTTTTATCTCGTGGTTGTCGTGCTGCTGCTCGGCGTTCTGGCCGGGTTCGCGCCGCATCAAGCCCTGCCCGGCGTGGCGCTGGCGGTCATTGCCGGCGTGGTGTGCTGGAGCCTGGTCGAATACCTGATGCACCGCTTGATATTTCACGGCATCGAACCGTTTCAGCGCATGCACGGGGAACACCATCGTCGTCCGCAGGCATTGATCGCGACGCCCACGGTGCTCAGCGCCGCGTTCATCATGCTGTTGGTCTGGCTGCCGGCAACACTGCTGGGCGGTGTCTGGCTGGGTCTCGGCGCCACCTTGGGCATGACCGCGGGTTACTTCGCCTATGGGCTGGTCCACCACGCCACGCATCACTGGCGTCCGCGCGGCGCGTGGATGCGCCAGCGCAAGCGCTTGCATGCGCTGCATCATCATGCTCCGCAGCAGAACTACGGGGTCACCACGTCACTGTGGGACCGCGTCTTCCGCAGCATCGGGCAGTCTTAGGCCAAGGACATGCCCAACTTGAGTTCGCACACCAGACTCCTACTCCAGTCCGCAGTCAGCGCACGGCCGCCAGATTGTTGACGTCAATTTCCGTCGTGAGCCCACGGGTTTGCCATGCGCGCAAGGCATCGATGCGCAGGAATCGCACGTGACGCCGCTCGATGCTGATCGAGCCCGCTGCCGGCAATCGCGACATCAGCCGGCTGGTGGTTTCCATGTTCAGACCAAGGAAGTTGCCGATCTCGGCGCGAGTCATCGGCAGTTCGTACACCGTCGCCGCGCTGTCGGTCGCAGGCAGTACCTCGTGCAGATGCATGAAAAAGCATGCGACCTTTTGCATGGCACTCATGCTGCCCAGCATGTGCCGCAACTGCCGGGGAGACTCCCTTGCTGGTCTAGCAGGTGATTGAGCGGATTGGGATCGCTCTCGGCCAGCGCCTCGATTGCGGCGATCGTGAATTCGCAGACCATCAAGGATTGCGGCGCAACCAGACATGTCGAGTACAGAAGCGAGCGCTTTCAACTGAATTCAGAGGTAATGCCCGCCCGTCGGCGCGTTGGCAGAATGCGGGTTTGATGTTGCTCCAGCGTGAGCCCGTGGCCATACATGCCGAGCGCCCAAGTGCTCAACAAGCCCAGCAGGCTGATCAGCGCCATGAGCGCCAGCACCGCAGGCACACCCCACGCGGATTCGATCAAGGGCAAGGCCAACACGCCCAGCGTCGCGCCGAGTTTGGAAACCGCGGCGGCGAATCCTGCGCCGGTGGCGCGCAACTGCGTCGGATACAACTCGGTCGGCAGAATGAAGGTGGTGCTGTTGGGTCCCATGTTCATGAACAGGTTGAACACCACGAAGCCGGAGAACACCAGGACGATGTGTTGCCCGGCACTCCCCACCAGCAGCGTACTGACCCACAGCACGCCCATGCCGGCCAGCATGCCGGCAAACCCGGCCAGTTGCATGCGAATGCGGCCGAACCGCGCCACCGCCCACAGGCCCAGCAAGAATCCCACCAGCCAGAATAGGTCGATCAGCCCGGCGCCGCGCGTGAGTGCCGCAACCTGTTGCACGAGGGGCAGATGCGCGCCATCAAAGTGCAGGCCCGCCAGCAGCAGCGCGGTGAACAAACCCACCCCGTAGGTGGCGATATCCATGAGGAACCAGGGCACCGTGCACAGCAAGGTGCTGCGCAAGTAGGCCGGGTGAAACAACTCGGCATAACCCAGCGACTTTTTCATTCGCGGCACGCGCGCGACGAAATGCACCGCGTCGCCCAGTCTTGAGGCAATGCTTTCCAACTGCTGCTGGTCCACGGACACAAAGCGCGCCAGCATATGCACCGCCTCGCGGTTGCGCCCCTGCCCCATCAGCCAGCGCGGACTCTCGGCCATGTTGAGGCGTGCCAGCAGAAACAGCACGGCGACCAGTGCCTCCGTGCCGAGAAACCAGTGCCATGCCTCGACGCTTGGCGTCAGGTGCAGCAAGACCATGGCCAGCAAGGCCGCCAGCGACAATCCAAGCGCCTGGCAGGCGATGGTCGCCACCAGCATGCGGCTGCGTTTGCGGTGTGGCATGCACTCGGCCACATAGCTGCCGCTGACCGGAAAATCCATGCCGGAGCCCATGCCCACCGCGAATTGCGCGGCGATCAGCAGCCAGGCATTCCAGGTCAGCGCACTGACCACGGCGGCCAGCGCCAGCAGTCCCATGTCGAGCAGAAACACCGGCTTGCGTCCGATGCGATCGGCCAGCCAGCCGCCCAGTGCGCCACCGGGCACGCCACCCGCGAACAGCGCCGCCGCTACCAGGCCCGTTTGCAGCGGCGACAGGGCAAGATCATGCACCAGCAAGGGCATGGAGATGCCCAGCATGAACACCGCCAGCCCGGTAATCAGCGTGCCGCCGCTGGACAGCGCCCACGCCAGGTAATGCGGCAGGCGCATCGGCGCGTCGTCGAGCAGATGAATGATCTGCGCGTGGTCGGGGCTGACGGTTCCCGCTGCGGCAAGTGGTCGGTCGGGCGCGGCGGTCATGATGGATCGCGCAAGTCGTGCTCAGGGTGCGATGGCCCCACTTTCCACGGTCTGCTGGGTATAGGCAAACACGATCTCGGGATCGGGGCACTGACGAAATCCTCGCCCAGAAGCTCTCTGCCCTACGAAGTTGCGCTTGCGCTCTCCATAGACACGCGCCAGGTGGTACTCGTCCATCGGTGGATTCCTCTCGTGTGCTTGGCGGCTCACGAGTTGGAGTTTCCCCGATGGACTTCAGCAAACGTCAAACGTCTACTGCCTCCCCGGCAGGGCCGGGGGGACTCCTTGCTGGTCTAGGTTTCCAACGCGCGGCGGCCGCCTTCTTAGCAATCGCTGACCGTCGTTTGGCGGTCAGCTTCGCAGCGCGTGCCTTACCGCCCTTGAGTCCACCCATGCGCCCCAGCGCCACCGCCGCTGGGTTCTTCCCGTCTTCTGTCTTATCTTCGCCTTCTCCCGTCGCTATCGCAGCGATGAGACTGGCAAGCTGGTTGGGGTCGCGCGGGCGCTTTGGCTTGGACATGTGCCGAGTGTAGAGCCGCATGTCTGAGCGCTCAAGGAGCGAAGGATTCAATCTGAGACACTACCAAAAGATCGCCGTGATTGCGGATTCTCGCGGCGTTTGTCCGCTTCAGAAGGCTTCAACATGACCTGCATCCTGGTGCTCAACGCCGGCAGTTCCAGCATCAAGTTCGCGGCCTTTCGCACGAATGTCGACGACGCGCTCGAACTGCTGCAGCAGGGACAACTGGACGGCATCGGCAGCGCGCCGCGCTTGCAGGTGCACGACGCGGCCGGTCACAGTCTGGTCGATCGTGTGCTGGGCAACCGCAGCGTCCCCGACGCGGCGGCGGCAGAAACGCTGGTCAGCGACTGGATCAACACGCACCTCGGCGCGGCGCCCGACGCTGTCGGGCATCGCGTGGTGCACGGCGGCGTGGATTTCTGGCAGCCGGTGCGCGTCAGCGCTGAAATACTGAGTCAACTCGCGACACTCAACCCGCTGGCGCCGCTGCACCAGCCGTTCAATCTCGCGCCGATCCGCGCGCTGCTGCAACGCCAGCCGCAACTGCCGCAGGTGGCCTGTTTCGACACCGCGTTTCATCACGGCCATGCGCCCGAGATCGACTTGTACGCGCTGCCGCAAGAACTCATACGCGCCGGCGTGCGCCGCTACGGGTTTCACGGCCTGTCCTACGAGTACATCGCTTCGCGCCTGCCCAGCATCGCACCCGAGCTGGCGCGCGGCCGCACCGTGGTCGCGCACCTCGGCAACGGCGCTTCGCTGTGCGCACTGCAGGGTGGGCGCAGCGTGGACAGCACCATGGGTTTTTCCGCACTCGAAGGCTTGGTGATGGGCACGCGCCCGGGCAACCTCGATCCCGGCGTGGTGCTGTATCTGCTGCAGGAGCAAGGTCTC
>NZ_JBTSRB010000026.1:0-42409 GCF_054637675.1 Metallibacterium sp. | reverse complement strand
GTGCAGTGGCAGGGCGCGCACCTGCGCATCACCGCGCGCGGACGCCTGCTCACGCGCCAGGTGGCGATGCTGTTCGATGCCTACCTCGACGCCGCGCGCAGCACGCGCTATTCACGCGCGATTTGACACAGCCCCGCGATTTGCGTGCCTGCGGGCGCTAGAATCGCGCACCTGAGTGCTGCAGCGATCGCGAAGGTGCGTCATGACCGCCAAGCCACAAATCTGCGTGCTGGACGTGCCGTGCAAGGCCAGTGTGACGTCGCGCGCCGAGGAAGTCTCCTGCGCGCGCTGCGCGCTGGTGCATGCCTGCGGCATGTCCGGCAACGGCAGCATGGCCTTTGCCGATGTGCACATGCTGGTCGAGGATATCGGGCCGTTTCGCAGCAACGATCACGTGTTCAAATCCGGCGAGTCGTTTCGCAACTTGTTCGCGGTGAAGTCCGGCATGATCAAGACCGTGCAGATCGACGCCGAGGGCCGTGCCCAGGTGCTGGGCTTTTATCTGCCCGGCGAAGTGGTGGGGCTGGAGGCGGTCGACCCCGGCGTGTATCCCTGCGATGGCGTGGCGCTGGAAAGCACGCGCTTGTGCAAGCTGCCTTTCGATGCCGTCAGCCACGTGGCGCAGCGCGAGCCCGAGGTGCAGCATCACCTGTTCCGCATGTTCAGCCGCGCCATCGCGCAGCATGAGGGACGCAGTTGGGATCTGGGCGCCGATCAACGCGTGGCGGCATTCTTGCTCGATCTGTCAGCGCGCTATGCGCTGCGCGGCCTGTCGCCGGAGCGTTTTCATCTGGCCATGCCGCGCAGCGACATCGCCAACTTTCTGCACCTCGCCGCGGAAACCGTCAGTCGCGTGCTGGCGCGCTTCCGCGAGCAGGGCATGGTCGACATCATCGGCCGCGAAGTGCACTTGCAGCAGCCTGCCGCGCTGCGCGCGCTGCTCAAGGACGACGACGCCTGAGCATGGCGCCGTCCGCCGAACTGGTGGGCTGGGCCGCGGCGATCGGTGCGGGGTTGCTGATCGGCATCGAGCGCGAACGCCGCAAGGGCAGCGGCGCGCAGCGTGCCCCCGCGGGCTTGCGCAGTTTCCTGATCGCGGCGCTGCTCGGCGCGCTGGCAATGCGCTTCAGCGCCGCGCTGCTGCCGGTGGCGGTGCTCTCCGTAGGCGCGCTGGTCACGGCGGCTTATGTGCGCTCGCGCAGCCGCGATCCCGGCCTCACCACCGAACTCGCGCTGCTGCTGACCGTGTTGCTGGGTGCGCTGGCGCTGCACGAGCCGGCGCTGGCCGCGGCCCTGGCGGTGCTGGTGACGGCGGCACTGGCGGCACGCGAAAGCCTGCATCGGTTGGTGCGCGAGCGGCTCACCACGGTCGAATTGCAGCACGGCGTGCTGCTGCTGGCCGCGGTGCTGATCGTGCTGCCGCTGCTGCCGGCGCAGCCGATTGCGTGGCTGGCCGGGCTCAACCTGCGCCGGCTGTGGCTGCTGGCGGTGCTGGTCATGGCGATCCAGACGCTGGGGCATTTCGGCCAGCGTCTGCTGGGACCGGGGCGTGGCTTGCTGCTGGCCGGGCTGTTGGGTGGGTTTGTCTCCAGCACCGCGACGATCGCGGCGATGGGGCAGCGTGCGCGCGCCGATGCGCGCAGCGCAGCGTTCGCGCTGGGCGCGGCGCTGTGGTCGAACGTGGCCACCATCGTGCAATTGGCGCTGCTGGTTGCGGTGCTGTCGCCGAGCCTGCTGCGCGTGCTGGCCCTGCCGCTGCTGGCCAGCGGGCTGGCGGCGCTGGCGGCGGGCGCGTGGTCGGCTTGGCGCATGCGCGGTGCGGCGCAGCACATGGCCGATGGCATGCTCGTGGCGCGTCCGTTCGATCCGCGCAGCGCACTATTGTTCGCGGCGGTGATGAGTCTGGCGCTGCTGCTGGCTGAGGGTTTGCGGTACTGGTTGGGCATCACTGGCGTGCTGCTGGCCGCGGGCTTGTCGGGGTTGGCCGATGCGCACGCCGCGGCGGCTTCAGCAGCGCAACTGCACGCGGGCGGCGCGCTGGCCATGATGCCGGCGCAACTGGCAGTGCTGTGCGGCCTGAGCAGCAATATGCTCAGCAAGTCGCTGGCGGCGGGACTGGCTGGCGGGCTGCGCTTCGGCATGGGCGTGGCCGCGAGCCTGGCGCTGATGTTGCTGGCGCTGTGGGCGGCGTGGCTGCTGCCGTTCGCGACGCCTTGAGGTTGGGCGCGACACGGCGCCGCGTCGCAAGCCGTGCGACGGAACCGCGCCACGCCACCGATCACCTGCGTGACGCGGCGAGCCGGATTGATGGCACGTTTACGTCACACGCAAGGCAACCGCAAACGTTGCGCATTGTGATTGATTCGATGGTGGCCAGGGACGGAATCGAACCGCCGACACGAGGATTTTCAGTCCTCTGCTCTACCAACTGAGCTACCTGGCCGAAACAACCGCAGCCTTGCGCCGCGGCCGCGTATTACAACGGCTAGCGGCACTTAGCGTCAAGCCCGTGCCCGAGCCCGAAGCTGTCGCGCGCGTCGCCATGAACGCGGTGCGAACGCGGTTGCGGCGCGCGCGGCGGGGCCTTGGCGCGGGGCTATGATCGTCGCGAAACCGCGGCAAACCGGTCGGGTCGGGCACGCGGCACGTGAAGGAGACTCCCATGCGCAGCAAAATCGTGTTGTCGGGCCTCATGGCGTCGGTGCTGGTGCTGTTCGCGGGCACGGCGTTGGCCGATACCGCCAAGGTGATGGCGGAAAACCTCGCCCGCTTCGAGCACTTCGCCGGCAAGCCGCAGGGTGCAGTCACCGTGTTCCAGTTGCAGGGCTGGCAGCCGCTGGGCGCTGACCACATCGCGATCTGGACCGGGGTCAACGACGTGTACCTGATCAAGGTCGCCAAGCCCTGCATCAACCTGAGCTGGAGCAACAGCGTCGGCATCAATCCGCACATGAATCAGTTGCAGGCGCGCTTTGATTCGATCCACGTGCGCGGCATGCCGTGCCAGATCGAGACCATCCAGAAGGTCGATTACCGCGCGCTGCGCAAGTCCGAGGGCGCGCAGGGCAAGGTGCTGGTTCCCAAGCCGATGACGACCGCGGCGACTGACGCTCAGCCGGTGCCGGCATCCTCGGGCGGCTGATAGCCGGGCGGCGGCGCCGCGCCGCCGCCGAACAGGAACTTTTCCATCTCCGCGGCCAGCGTCGCACGTGCCTTGGGGTCGAGTGGGCTGAGGCGGTTTTCGTTGATCAGCATGGTCTGCTGCTGCTGCCACTTGCTCCACGCCTCGCGCGAGATTTCGGCGTAAATGCGCTGGCCGAGCGCGCCGGGCCAGGGCGCGTAGGGCAGACCCTCGGCTTCGCGCTGGAGGTACTGGCAGAACACGATGCGTGTCATCAGGGCAACTCCGGAAGTTGGTTGAGCAGGCGCCGCACCGGCGCCGGCAACGCCAGCGTGGCAGCGACCTGCGGCGTGTACCAGCCCAGTGCAGGCTGGTCGCGGACCGCATCGCGCGCGTGCGCGCCGTCGAACAGCAACGGTTGTGCCTCGAGTTGAAAATGCGTGAAGCTGTGGCGCAGCAGCGGCAGCACGCGCGGCGCGGCGCGCAGTTGCGCGAGACTGGCGGCGTGCGCTTCGGGGGCATGCGCGGTTTCGGGCAGGCTCCACAGGCGCGGCCAGATGCCGTCGCCATCGCGTTGCACGAGCAGGATGCGACCCTGCGCGTCGCGCAGCAGCAGCCAGTGGAGGCGCCGCCGCGGCAGCGTGCGGCGCGGGCGCGGCGTGGGCAGGCTGGCGCTCAGTCCCTGCGCGTGCGCGGCGCAGGACGCGCGCAGCGGGCAGCGTGGGCAGTCGGGTTGCTGCGGCGTGCACAGCATGGCACCGAGATCCATGATCGCCTGCGCGTAATCGCCGGCGCGCTGTTGCGGCGTGTGCGCGGCGGCGCGCCGCCAGAGTTCGCGCGTGACCGCCGATTGTCCGGGCCAGCCGTTGATGGCGTGGTAGCGCGCCAGCACGCGCTTGACGTTGCCATCGAGGATGGCGAATGGCAGATCCCATGCCTGCGCGAGGATCGCCCCGGCGGTGGAACGGCCGATGCCGGGCAACGCCGCGAGCGCGTCGAAATCGCGCGGCAAATCGCCTGCGTGTTGCGTCATGCACAGCCGCGCGGCGGCATGCAAATGGCGCGCGCGACGGTAATAACCCAGGCCTGACCACAGCGCCAGCACGGCATCTTCGCTGGCCGCGGCCAGCGCGGGTAGATCGGGCAGCGCGCCGAGAAAACGCGCGTAGTACGGGATGACCGTGGCCACCTGGGTCTGCTGCAGCATGACCTCCGCCAGCCAGACGCGATACGCGCTGCGCGGCGCCTGTTGCCAGGGCAGATCGTGGCGGCCGTGGCGCGCGTGCCAGTGCAGCAGCGACGGTGCCAGCGCACTCATCGCTTGACCGGCACCGTGGATTTTTTCGGTGCGCTGCTGCTGGTGGCTGGCGCCGCGCTGGCATCGACATGCACGCTGAGACCCTCGATATGCACGCCGGCGGCGTCGAGTTGCGCCACGCTGGCGCTGGCGGCCAGCGGCGGCGGTGTCAGCGGCGGCAGATCGCGCCCTGTGGCCAGCACGTCGTGCCACCACGCCAGCAACGCGGCGGGGTCGAAGCTGGCCTGCAGTTGCTGGCCCGGGCGCGTGGCGGCGAGGTTCATGCGTGCCTTGCCAGAGGTATTGGCAAAGCCCAGTCGCAACTGCACCGCGGGCTTGCCGGCGCTGCCCAGCAACGCCAGTTGCACGCGGCTGCCGCCCAACCAGCGCGCCAGTCCGGCGAGGGCGAAATCGCCATAACCGGGCAGCGTGCCACTGAGCTTGAGCGGATCCAGCGCCACCACGCTGGCGCTGCTGCGCGGCGTGCCTTGCAACTGCAATTGCAGGATCTGCGCCTGCGCGTTGCGCGCGCTCAGCGTGAGCACGAACGGGCGCCCCGGTTCGAGCTGGCCGGCACTCACGTTGATGGCGCTGAACAAAGTGTGGCCGCCGCTGCTCAGCGTGCCGTCAATGAGCTTGATGCCAGTGCGAACGTGCGGCAGCCACGGCGCCTTGCCGGTGGGCAGCGTGGCGATATACGCATCAAGCTCATCGAGGTCGATCTGCGCGCCGTCAAGTTCCAGGCGCGTGATCACCGGCACGCCGCCGAGCAGCGCGCGCCACGGCACGAAGATCTTGCCGCGGCTGGCGCTGAGCATCGGCGTGGTGTGCGTGGGCACACTCAGGCTCAGGCCTTGCAGCACCAGACCGGGGCTGGGGAACAGTTCGGGGCTGGCCGGTTGCGCCAGCTTCAGGCGCAACCCGGCTGTGCTGGCGGCACTTTCCAGCAACTGCGTGAAACGCTGCGGTTGCAACAACAGATGCACCGCCAGCAGGGCGCCCAGCAGCAGCAGCAGCAGCACGCCGCCGAAGCTCAGCAGCAGGATACGCGTGCGGCGGCGCAGGTTCATCGCGGCGACTCAGGCCGGAGCCTGCAGGCGCTCGGGCAGCAGGCCGTCGACGAAAGCGGCGGCATCGAACACGTCGAGATCGTCGAGACGCTCACCCAGTCCGACATAGCGGATCGGCAACCCGAACTCACGCGCCAGTGCGAACACCACGCCGCCCTTGGCGCTGCCGTCGAGTTTGGTCACCACCAGACCGGTGACGCCGGCGCTGTCGCGGAACTGGCGCACCTGATTGATCGCGTTCTGGCCGGTGGTGCCGTCGATCACCATCAGCACCTCGTGCGGCGCGTCGCCGTCGAGCTTGCCCAGCACGCGGCGGATCTTGGCCAGCTCGTCCATCAGCCCACCCTGCGTGTGCAGGCGCCCGGCGGTGTCGGCGACCAGTACCTCGGTGTCGCGCGCGCGCGCGGCCTGCAGCGCATCGAAGATCACGCTGGCCGAATCGGAACCCTGCGCCTGCGCGAGCACCGGCACCTGATTGCGCTCGCCCCAGGTCTTGAGCTGCTCGACGGCGGCGGCGCGGAAGGTATCGCCCGCGGCCAGCATCACGCTGCGACCCTCGCGCCGATAGCGCTGCGCCAGCTTGCCGATGGTGGTGGTCTTGCCGGCGCCGTTGACGCCGACCATCAGCACGACGAAAGGCCGCGCGCCGGCGATGACCAGCGGCTGCGCGACCGGCCGCAGCAGCGCCAGCAGCATCGCGCGCAGCGCGGTCAGCAGCGCATCGGCATCGACGAATTCGCGCGCGCGCATGCGCTTGCGCAAGTCCTCGATCAGCGTGGCGGTGGCAGCGATGCCGACATCGGCACCCAGCAGCAAGGTTTCCAGCTCATCGAGCAGATCGTCGTCCAGCCGCGGATGGCGGCTGAACACGCCAGCCATGCCGCGCGTCAGCGCGCTGCCGGCCAGACGTTCGCGCCAACTGCGCGCGGGCGGCGCGGGCGCGGTTTCCATGGTTTCGGCTGCGGCTGCGGCGGCAACCGGCGCCGGGCCTTGCTTGCGGAACAGCTTGATCATGCAGGCGGCAATGCGGCGAGAATGCACGCATGCTAACACCGCGAAATACAGCGCTTGCTGAGCGCGCGCGTGCCTTGCAACCCGTTCTGGCCTGGGTGCGCGCATGAGCCGCGTGCGCTCTGCCAGTGCGCGCGTGGTGCCACCCGGGCGCGTGCGCATCATCGCCGGCAGCCTGCGTGGCTCGCGTCTGGCGGTGCCCGATCTGCCCGGGCTGCGGCCCACGCCCGACCGCGTGCGCGAAACCCTGTTCAACTGGTTGCAGCCACTGTTGCCGGGCGCGCGCTGTCTGGATTTGTACGCCGGCAGCGGCGCGCTGGGCATCGAGGCGCTGTCGCGCGGCGCGCAGTCGGTGTGCATGATCGAGCGCGAGCCGACGCTGGTCGCTGCGCTGCGCGCCAATCTCGATCGCCTCGGACAACACGCCGGCACGGTGGTCCAGGCGGCGGCGCTGGATTACCTGGCGCGCGCGCCGCAACCCTTCGATATGGTGTTTCTCGATCCGCCCTATGCCGCGGATGCATGGTCGGCGGCGGCCGTGGCGCTGCAGCCATGGCTGGCGCCGCAGGCGCGGGTGTATGTCGAGCATCCCGCTGCCGCGCCGGCACCGCTGTTGCCGGCGCACTGGCAGGCGTTGCACAGCGCGCGCGCCGGCGCGGTGGGCTACGCGCTGTATCGCGTCGATACGCTGGGCTAGCTGCTAAAGTAACTGCGATCTGAACCGGATGCAGCCATGACCGAGACCACGGACGCGCATGCCCAGCACCGCATCGCGGTTTATCCCGGTACGTTTGACCCGATCACCAACGGCCACGCCGATCTGGTGGCGCGTGCGTCACCGCTGTTCGAGCGCGTGATCGTGGCGATCGCGGAAAGCCCGAGCAAATCGCCGGGCTTCAGCCTCGACGATCGCATCGCGCTGGCGCGTCTGGCGCTGGCCGGTTTGCGCAACGTCGAGGTGCGCGGCTTCGATGGCCTGCTGGCGGATTTCGTGCGCGAGATCGGCGCCGGGGTGATCCTGCGTGGACTGCGCGCGGTGTCGGATTTCGAGTACGAGTTCCAGCTCGCCAGCATGAACCGCTATCTGATTCCGGAGGCGGAAACGCTGTTCCTGACCCCGGCCGAGCAGTACAGCTTCATTTCGTCATCGTTGGTGCGCGAGATCGCGCGTCTCGGCGGCGATGTATCCAGTTTCGTCCACCCGGCCGTGCAACAGGCCCTGCGGCAACGCTGGCGCCTGCGCCGTCCGGCCGCATCACACTAGCTAGAAAGCACTGAGAGGAGAACGCACATGCGCAAGATCCTGATGGTCGCGGCCCTGGGCCTCGGCGTGGCCCTGTCCCTGGGCGGATGCCACAAGAAGGAAGCAGCCACCACGCAGCAGGTGGCCACCGTGCAGCGCCCCACCAGCCCCACCGACATCCAGGGCTGGCAGGCATACCTGAGCCAAGTCGTGCAGAACAACATGCAGGGCGTCAGCGCCAGCAGCCCCTACGTGTACTTCGTGCCCGCGGGCAAGGACGCCATGGATGTAGCCGAGCGCCAGCGCCAGCTCGAACAGGTGCAGGGCGTGGTGGCGCGCACCGTGTTGCCGGGCAACATGCTGGCCTTCGGTGGCCCGGATTCGGCATTGACCGCCAAGATGATCGAGGACTCCTTCAAGGGCGCGGTGGCGGGATCGTTCAAGGGCGTGACCGTGCTGTTCATCGGCGACAAGGCTGACGATGCCGCCGTGCGGAAAGCGGTGGCGCCGACCAGCGCGACCTACAAATTCGTGCAAATGTAAGGACTTTCGCGGCGGGCCTCGCGCCCGCCGCTGATCGCCATGGCATTGAAGATCACCGACGCTTGCGTCAACTGCGATGTGTGCGAGCCGGTCTGCCCCAACCGCGCGATCAGCATGGGTCCGGAGTTTTATCTGATCGATCCTGCATTGTGCACCGAATGCGTCGGCCATCACGACGAGCCGCAGTGCGTGGTGGTGTGCCCGGTCGAGTGCATCGAGCTGGATGCGCTGCACGCCGAATCGCACGCTGAACTGCAACGCAAATACCGCGCCCTGACGCAGGGCAAGGACGATGCCGCATGAAGTTGTGGTCACTGCCGGGCAACTCGCAGAAGCTCGATGGCGGCGCCATGTTCGGCAACGCGCCGCGCGCGCTGTGGTCGCAGTGGCTGGCGCCGGATGCCGAGAACCGCGTGCCGCTGGCCTGCCGCTGTCTGCTGGTGCAGGATCTCGATGGCCGCAATGTGTTGTTCGAAACCGGCATCGGCGCATTCTTCGAGCCGAAACTGCGCGAGCGTTACGGCGTGCAGGAAGAGCGCCACGTGCTGCTGGATGAACTCGCCGCGCACGGATTCTCCGAGCACGACATCGACGCGGTGGTGCTCTCGCATCTGCACTTCGACCACGCCGGCGGACTGCTGGCGGCGTGGATCGAGGGTGCCGCGCCACGCCTGCTGTTTCCGCGCGCGCGCTATCTGGTCGGCGCGGCGCACTGGCAGCGCGCGCTCCAGCCGCATCCGCGCGATCGTGCCTCGTTCATTCCCGAGCTGCCGGCGCTGCTGCAAGCCAGCGGGCGCCTGGAGCTGGTCCCCGGCACGCACTCGGAGTGGCTGGGTCCGCGCGTGCATTTTCATTTTTCCGATGGTCACACGCCGGGGCTGATGCTGGCCGAAATCCAGCCCGCGCCCGGCGCTGGCGGCGGCGTGCTGTTTTGCGCCGATCTGATTCCGGGCACGCCCTGGGTGCATGTGCCGATCACCATGGGCTATGACCGCTACCCCGAGCGTCTGATCGATGAAAAGCAGGTGCTGCTGGATGATGCGCTGGCGCGCGGCGTACGCCTGTTTTTCACCCACGACAGCACAACCGCCATGGCCGAGGTGGCGTGCGATGCGCGTGGACGCTACGCCGCGCACGCACCGCAGGCGACGCTGGCCGGCGCGGACTTGTGAAACCCGCCACGCGCCGCATTCGCAAGCAGTTGCAGCAGCGGCGCAAGGCCGCGCGCCCGGCGCGTGACTGGCGCGGCTCGCCGTGGCCGTGGCGTATCGGTGGCATGCTGCTGTTGCTGGCCGCATTGCTGCTGTCGTGGCGCGTGGAGTCGACCGCGCTGCGCTATGAGCAGGCCTTGCGCGGCATCGCGGGCGTGGGCACCAGCGTGGTCAATCTGGGCCGGCACGCGCTGCCGTCCAAGCGCCTGCAAGGCGATCTGGTGCGCGTGGTTGGCATGCCGCAGGTGATCGAGTCGCCGCGTGATCCGGATTTCAACCAGAGCGCCAATGCGCTGCGCCTGCGCCGCGACGTGGCCATGTTTCAGTGGCAGCAGGTCAACGTCGGCTATCCGATCTACGAGCTGGAGTGGGTGCATGGGCATGTCGATTCCAGCGCGTTCACGCGCCCCAGCGGACACGCCAATCCGCCACTGCCGATTCCTTCCGAGGATTTTCCCGCGCCGCGCGTGCGCCTGCATGGTTTCATCCTCGATGCCGCGCTGGTCGATCTGATCCCCGGTCACGATCCGCACCCGGTCAACGCCGCCGCGCTGCCCCCCAATCTGGCCGCGACGTTTCGCGACTACGAGGGCGACTTGTACAGCGGTGACCCGCAGCAGCCGCGCCTGGGCGATGTGCGCCTGCGCTGGAGCACGGTGCCGCCACAGGAAATCACCGTGCTGGCGCGCGTCGATGATGGACGCCTGACGCCCGCGCCCGATTCCGGCGTGCAACTGGGCGACCGCGGTCTGGGCGATCTGCTGCCGCAGTTGCCACCGCGGCCTTATGGCTTGTGGGTCGGGCGCGTCATCGGCTGGCTGCTGGCGGCGCTGGGCGTGGCGCTGCTGCTGCGCGCGTGGAAGCGCGGCATCGATCCCCTGCTGCCGCTGACGCTGGGCGCGGCGCTGATGCTGATGATTCCGGTGCTGCTGTGGGTGACGTTTGATCCGTGGCTGGGGCTGGGGCTGCTGGCCTTGCTGCTGATTGCGCTGAGCACTGCATGGTGGCGTTGGCGGCGACCGGCGCGCGCGACGCGCGAGACGTGAGACGAAAAAGCGTTAGAAGTGGGAAGTAGGTAGCCGCAAAGCGGATGCTGTTGCCACGATGATTTAATCTTTCCGAGTCCCGAGTCCCGAGTCCCGAGTCCCGAGTCCCGCACTAAGGAATCCCTCATGCCACTGATCACCGGTTTCTACGCCGCACTCGCCACCTTGCTGGTGCTGGTGCTGGCGGCGCGCATCGTGTGGTTGCGCAATGTGCGCAAGATCGGTCTGGGCGATGGCGGCGACCAGCAACTGGCGCGCGCCATCCGCGTGCATGCCAATGCCGTCGAATACCTGCCGCTGGCCTTGCTGCTGCTGCTGATTCTGGAACTGCAGCACACCGCTGCGCTGTGGTTGAACGTGTTCGGCATCAGTCTGATCGTGGCGCGCGTGCTGCATGCATTCGGGCTGTCGGGGTCATCCGGCTATTCGTTCGGGCGCGTTGTCGGCACGTTGCTGACCTGGCTGGCAATGCTCGCCATGCTGGGCGTGGCGCTGTGGCATTACCTTGCGTTGCAGGTCTTGCTGGCGCGCTGAACGCGGCGCGCGCTCAGCCGGCGCCGTGCTGCAGAAACCACAGCCCGGCGAACAGCTTGGGGTCGATCGAATAGCCGGCGGCGGCCTGCGCCAGCAGCCACGCGTGCGCGCCGCTGCGTGGCACCGCGTGCACACGGATGTTTTCGGTGGCATCGCCACCACCGGCGCCGACTCGGGTCAGGTCATGGGCGCGCACGAAGCTGATGATCTCGTTGCTCATGCCGGCCGAGGATGGACCGGCGTGCAGAAACTCGACGTGCGCGGGGCGCCAGCCGGTTTCTTCCTCCAGTTCGCGCGCGGCGGCCAGTAGCGCGCTCTCGTCGTGGGCGTCGGCCAGGTCACCGACCAGACCGGCCGGCATCTCGATGGTCCACTGCGCCACCGGCACGCGGAACTGCTCGACGAACAACACCTCGTCGCCGGGCGTGAGCGCGACGATCACCACCGCGCCGCTGGCGCGCGTGCGCTCAGCGTATTCCCAGTGGCCGCAGGCTTGCAGACGCAGCCAATTGCCGGTGTACAGCGTGGTGGCCACGGGCATGGCCGGTGGCGCGGACGGCGTGGTTTTCATGTCGGCAAGGGCTCCTCGATCAGGGCCATGGCGCGGCTGCGTGTGTGCGGGCCGAAGCGGTGCTGCTGCAGCAGTGCGTCCAGCGCGACGCCATCGCCGCGGCCGCGCGCAAGGCAATCATCGGGCAGTGGCGCGTCGCAGGCGATCGTGGCCAGGCGCTTGCATAGGCGCGCGGCGTCGGCGTGTTCGCGCAGGCGTTGCGCCAGCAGCCCGGCGCCGCGCAGCGTTTTGCTCGCGGCCAGCTCGGCGTTGCCGGCCAGCAGCGTGTCCAGATCGCCGAACTGCGTCAGCAGGCGTGCCGCGGTGCGCGCGCCGATGCCGGGCACGCCGGGGATGTTGTCCACGGCATCGCCGCACAGGCCCAGGTAATCGCTGATCTGCCGCGGCCACACGCCGAAGCGCTGGTGCACGCCGTCCGGCCCCCAGCGCGTTTCGCGCGCCCAGTCCCACTGCTCGTCGTGCGTGCCCAGCAGTTGGCCGAAGTCCTTGTCGGCGGAGACGATCACGCAGTCCAGATCCAGCGCGCGTGCCTGCACGACGGCGCTGCCGATCAGATCGTCGGCCTCGTAGCTGGCATGCGCATGCACGCTCAACCCCAGCGCCTGCGCGAACGCGCGGCAGGCGTCGAACTGGCGCAGCAATTCCGGCGGCGCCGGCGCGCGGTTGACCTTGTAGGCGGGATACAGCAGGTTGCGGAACGAGCTGCCGAGGGCGATATCGAAGCCCAGCATCAGCCGCGCCGGGCGTGCGTGCTGCAAAAAATCCAGCAGAAAGCGCACGAAGCCATGGGTGGCATTGGCCGGGTGGTCCTCGGCATCGCGGAACGCGTCCGCCGGGTACGCGTACCAGGCGCGGAACACGTACATGCTGGCATCGACCAGGTAGGCCTTGCCGCGCGCGTTCAATCCATCCACGTGCTGACCTTGTCGGCAAGTGTGGGCCGCGCGCGTTCGGCTGCTTCACCGCGGGCACTGCCGATGTGCACGAAGCCGATCACGTGCTCGTCGGACGCCAGTCCCAGCAGCGCGGCGGCCTCTGCATCGTAGGCCGCCCAGCCGGTGAGCCACTGCGCGCCGTAGCCCAGCGCTTGCGCGCCCAGCAGCAGGTTGTGGGCGACGCAGCCGGCCGAGAGTAGTTGTTCCTGCGCAGGGATTTTCGGGTGCGCGGCGTCGATGCGCGCCACCACCACCAGTACCCAGGGCGCGTAGCTGTAGCGCGAACGCTCTTTCTCGCGCTTGTCATCGGGCAGCGCCGGATCGCGCGCCAGCGCCAGCGCCGCGAGGCGCTCGCCGAAGCGCAGCTTGGCCGCGCCATCGAGACTGATCAGGCGCCACGGCGCAAGCACGCCGTGGTCGGGCGCGCGCAGCGCTTGCTGCAGCAGCCACGCGCGCTGCGCGGTATCGGGGCCGGGGGTCGTGAGCAGGCGCGCGGGGATCGAGCGCCGCGCGCTCAAGAATTGCTGTGCGACCGGGTTGGTCTGGCGCGATGCGGACATGCGCCGCAGTCTAGCGACACAGGCGCCGGCGCGGCGAGCAACAGGCCGCGGCGGCGGTGCCGGCGCATCTGGCCTGCTAGCATTCGGCAACATTTCGGAGAGAGCCAGCATGCCGATCACCATCGCAGCCTTGCGCGAAACCGCCGCCGCCGAGCGGCGCGTGGCGATCACACCGGAAACCGCGAAAAAGTACGCCGCGCGCGGCCTGCGAGTGCTGCTCGAACGCGGCGCCGGCACCAGCGCGGGCTTTCCCGACGCAAGCTATGCCGGCGTCGAGTGGGGTGATGCCGATGGCGTGGCCGCGGCCGCCGATATTCTGCTGTGCGTGTTGCCGCCCAGCGCCGCGGCCATCGCCGCCATGCACAGCGACGCCATGCTGGTCGGCCAGTTGCGCCCCTACGGCGCCGCCCCGCGCCTGGCCGCGCTGGCGCAGCGCCACGTCACCGCGTTTGCCCTGGAGCGTCTGCCGCGCAGCACGCGCGCGCAGGCCATGGATACGCTGTCCTCGCAGGCGGCGGTGGCGGGTTATCGTGCCGCGCTGCTGGCGGCCGAGGCCGCGCCGCGGTTTTTTCCGATGCTGACCACGGCAGCCGGCACCATCCGTCCCAGCCGCGTGCTGGTGATCGGCGCCGGCGTCGCCGGTTTGCAGGCGCTGGCCACGGCGCGGCGTCTGGGCGCGCAGGTGGAAGGTTTCGATGTGCGCCCGGAAACACGCGAGCAGGTGCAGTCGCTGGGCGCCAAGTTTCTCGAGCTGGGCGTCAGCGCCAGCGGCAGCGGCGGTTACGCGCGCGAGCTTTCCGCCGAGGAGCGCGCGCGCCAGCAGCAGGCGCTGAGCGAGCATTTGCGCAACATCGACGCGTTGATCACCACGGCGGCGGTGCCCGGACGCGCGGCGCCGCGCATCGTCACCGCGGCGATGGTCGATGGCATGAAACCGGGAGCGATCATCGTCGATCTGGCCGCCGAGAGCGGCGGCAACTGCGAGCTGACGCGCCCTGGTGAGCGCGTCGAGCACGGCGGCGTCAGCATCCTCGGGCCGTTGAACATGGCGGCGGGGCACCCGCTGCACGCCAGCGAGATGATCGCGCGCAATTTCGCGCATTTCGTCGAGCTGCTGGTGAGCAAGGACGGCGCGCTGGCGCCCGATTTCAGCGACGAGCTGCTGGCGCAAAGCTGCGTGGTGCAGGGCGCGACGGTGAAGTTCGTCGAGTAATCGCGGAATCGTGCGTGGCCACGCGCAGCGGCCCGCGTCACTGTGCGCGTTGCTTCAACGTCGGCCGGGTCCGCCATGGCGTTCACCGCCCCCGCGCGGCGGCGGGACGTGTTCATGCAGCCATTGCGCGCGCTGCTCGGGACGCATCTGCTGCCAGCGCTGGCGCAACGCCTCGCGCTCGGCCGGGCTCATGCGCTGAAAGCGCGCATAGGCCTCACGCAGACGCTGGCGCTGTTCGGGACTCATCGCGCGCAGACGCTGCAGGTTTTCGCGCACGCGCGCGCGCTGCTCGGGGCTCATGTGTTGCCAGCGCTCGATGCGCTGGTCGATCCGTTGCTGGCGCAGTGGCGGCAGGCGCTGCCAATTCTGCTCGCGCTGCAGCAGTTGCTGGCGGCGCGCCGGTGACATGCGGTCCCAGTGCTCGCGGAACGGCGCCAGCAGGTGCTGCTGCTGCGCATTGAGTTGTCGCCACTCGGGCGCGGCTTGCTGCGCGGATGCAAGCGGCGGGGCCAAGCCGCCGGCCACGGCCAGCACAGCGGCAAACAGGCGGTTGCGTGGCTTCATTGCACGCTCGCCGCCGACGCCGGTTGCGGCTGGGTGGCCAGCCAGTCATAGAAATCGAGGTTTTGCGCCATGTCGACCTCGCTGCTGTTGGCGCTGACCAGCAACGCGCCCGTGCCGGCTGTCGTCGGCGCCGTGCTCGGCGTATGCAGCGGATGCCAGACCATGGCCAGCGCCAGCGCGGTGGCGGCCAGCGCTCCTGCGGGCACCAGCACCGGCAGCAGATTGCGCCGGCGCGGGGCGCCGAGCGCCGCAACGCGCGCGGCGCGCAGGCGACGCAGCGTGTCGCTGTCGATGTGTTCGCTGGCGCTGGCAAACAGCGCGTGCGCATGCGCGGCCAGATTGGCATCGGCATTGATCGGATGGTTCTTGTCAAAATCAGGGGTGGCGTTCGGTCTCATTTCCAGTCCTCCAGCTTGTGCCGCAGCGCCTCCATGGCGCGCGATAAATGGGTTTTCACGCTGCCGTCCGAGCAGCCCATGGCGCGTGCGGTGTCGGCCACGTCCAGTCCTTCCAGCACGCGCAGCATGAATGCCTCGCGCTGGCGCCGCGGCAGCGCGCGCACCGCGCGCGCGAGGTCCGCATACGCGGCGCGGCCGGCGATTTCGCGCGCCGGATCGGCCAGCGGATCGGCTGGCTCCCACACCGGGCCGTCCGCGCCGTCGTCGCCCACGCTGCCCAGCCAGCCGACCACGATGCTGCGCACCTTGCGCCGCCGCTGCAGATCGGTGATGCGCCGCCGCAGGATGCCCCAGAACAGCGGCGACCATTCCTGCGCCGGATGCTGCCGGTAGTGCTGATGCAGGCGCAGCATGGCGTCCTGCACCGCGTCGAGCGCGTCATCGACATTGCCCAAACCCATTTCGGCGACGCGGAAGGCGCGCCGCTGCACCTGCGCCAGAAACGCCTCCAGCGTGACCGGCAGCTCCGCCGCGCGCGCCGCGGCCAGACCTTCGGAGTGCTGCAGCACGACGGCGAGGTTCATGTCATCCATTCCCGGCTCCGGCGCGGAGCTGCTGCCGCGGCCCGCACCCGCATCGATACCGTTGACAACGCACCAGCTTCCCCGCGGTTGACCGGCCTGCGTATGATGCAGCGGATTGCAGTCGTCGGGGATCGTGGGATGGATGGCTTTCTCGTGCTGTACGTGTTCATGCTGGCGGCCTTTACCGGTTACGAGATCATCGCGCGCGTGCCGGTGATTTTGCACACGCCGCTGATGTCCGGCTCCAACTTCATTCATGGCATCGTGCTGGTGGGCGCGATGGTGGCGCTGGGCCGCGCGCATACGCCGCTGGAGCAGGCCATCGGCTTCATCGCCGTGCTGTTGGGCGCGGGCAACGCGGCTGGCGGCTATGTGGTGACCGAACGCATGCTGGAGATGTTCAAGTCGAGCAAGCGCGAGGAGAGCAAGTGATGGCCGGCGTCTGGCTCACGCATCTGATCAGCGCCAGTTATTTCATCGCGGCGCTGTTGTTCATTCTCGGCCTCAAGCGCATGAGTTCGCCGCGCACCGCGCGCGGCGGCATCCTGTGGGCGGGCGCCGGCATGTTGCTGGCGGTGCTGGTCACGTTCTTTTTGCCTGGCATGCACAACCTGGTACTGATCGGCCTGGCGCTGATCATCGGCGTGGTCGCCGCGTGGGTGTCGGGCAAGCGCGTGGCGATGACCAACATGCCGCAGATGGTGGCCTTGTACAACGGCATGGGCGGCGGCGCGGCGGCGGCGATCGGCGCCACCGAACTGCTGCGCTTCAGCGGCGGCAGTGAGGTGGTGCTGGCGGCGCTGCATTTCGGTGGTGCGCCGGTGCTGGCGATCAAGACCTTTCCCGCCGCGCCACCGCTGTCGCTACTGGTGCTGGCGGTGGTCGGTGCGCTGATCGGCGCGGTGTCGTTCTCCGGTTCGCTGATCGCCTTCGCCAAACTGCAAGGCTGGATGGACCGGCGTTTCGTGTTTCCCGGTCAGCAGGGCATCAACTTGCTGGCCTTGCTGGGCGCGGTGCTGGCCGGCGCGCTGTTGATCGCGGCGCCGCACATGGGCGGGTTGGCCGCGGTGGTGGTGTTTTTCGCGCTGGCGCTGGCCTTCGGCTTGCTGATGACCCTGCCCATCGGCGGCGCCGACATGCCGGTGGTGATCTCGCTGTACAACGCCTTCACCGGTCTGGCCGTGGCGTTCGAGGGTTACGTGCTGCACAACGAGCTGATGATCATCGCCGGCATGGTGGTGGGCGCGGCCGGTACCCTGCTCACGCAGTTGATGGCCAAGGCCATGAATCGCTCGATCGGCAACGTGCTGTTCGGCAGTTTCGGTGCGGGTGCGGTGGGAGCCGAGGCGCAGGCCATCGGCGGCGCGCAGAAACCCATCGAGGCCGGCGATGCCGCGGTGATGATGGCTTACGCCGAGCGCGTGGTGATCGTGCCCGGTTACGGCATGGCCGTGGCGCAGGCGCAACACAAGGTCTGGGAGTTCGCGCAGGCCCTGATCGCGCGCGGGGTGAAGGTGAAGTTCGCCATCCATCCGGTGGCCGGACGCATGCCCGGACACATGAACGTGCTGCTGGCCGAGGCCGGCGTGCCCTACGATCTGATCGCCGACATGGACGACATCAATCCCGAGTTCCCCGCCACCGACGTGGCGCTGGTGATCGGCGCCAATGACGTGGTCAATCCGGTGGCCAAGACCGACCCCGCCTCGCCGATCTACGGCATGCCGATTCTGGATGTGGCCAGCGCGAAGAACGTGATTGTCGTCAAGCGCGGGCGCGGCACCGGTTTCGCCGGCATCGAGAACGCGCTGTTCTACGCCGACAACGCGCGCATGCTCTACGGCGACGGCCAGGGCGTCGCGGCCAGACTGGTCAGCGAGATCAAGAGCCTCGACGACTGAACGGCCACGCGGCCAGTACCGCCAGCGCCGCGCCGAGCAGGATCCACAGCAGCAATGGCCCTGTCAGCGCCAGCCGTGCCAGCAGTGTCAGCAGGCCCACGCCGCTCTGGCGCAGCGCCGCGAGCAGCGGCAAGTCCAGCGTGGAGGCAACGCGCACCGCCGCCATCAGGATCTGCTGGTAGTACGCCGCCGCGAACGTGGCCACAACGGCCAGCGCTGCGCCGTAACGACGCGCCTGCGGCAGTGACGCGCGTGCCAGCAGGCCGGTGCCCAAGCCCAGCAGCGCTGCCGCCGGCGCCAGCGTGCGTTGGCTGAACATCGACACGAACGCCCACACCGCTGCGAGAGCGAGCGCGCCGAGCACCACGTTGAGCGTGCCAAAGGCCAAGTTCAGCCATGCCACCGACTTGCTGCCTTGTGCCATGCGCGTCTCCTCGACCAGCGGCGAGCATAGCAGTGGGGTGGTGAAGCGATAGCAGACGCGATGCCATTCATGGCATCGCGGCATTGCACCACCACGTGCCGTCCGGCAGATCGCAAGCGCCTGCCACGCGCTGTGCGCGTGGGCTCTTGCGGGCTCGCGCATCCTGCGCTCGCCGCGCAAGTCCGGCCCGAGGCTTCCCGCCTCGGGCGTTCGACGGCGCACGCGATGCCATTCAAGGCATCGCGTGGACGCGCCGTCTCACCCCCCTCCAATGGCGTGGACGATTTCGATCTGGTCGCCTGCAGCGAGCAGATGAGTGGCATGCTCGGAGCGCGGTACGATGCGACGATTGACCTCGACGGCGACGCGGCGTTGCGCGTAGCCGGCGGATTCGAGCAGTTGCGCGATGGTGCAGGGCGCGGCGCAATCGTGCGGTTGGCCGTTGAGGAGCAGGTTCATGGCGTTATTCTAGGTGGCACTGCGGGTGGGCCGCACAAGGGGGATCCATGGAGACGCAGTTTGCGGTCACGCTCACCGGGCGCGTGCATGCTGGTGTGGATGTCGATCAGGTCTGGGCGCGCGCGGCGGGCTTGCTGCGCAAGTCGCCCGAGGCCTTTCTCGCGGAAGTGCGGCGACGCATGCCGCTGAGCCTCAAGCCGGTGGATGAGGCGCAGGCGCGGCGTCAAGCCGCGGCGCTGGAACAAGCCGGCCTCGAAGTTGCGCTGCTGCCCGAGCAAGGCGAGCGTGTGTGGTTGCATCACGAGGATCGCGTGTGCGGGCCTTTGAGTGCGCGGTGGCTGGAGCAGGCGCTGGACGCCGGCAGCATTCCAGCGCAGGCCAAGGTACGCGCGCTGGCCCCGACCGCGCCGTGGATCGAAGCCAGCGACTGGCGCGCGGGCAAGGATCTGGATCTCGCGCTGGATCACGATACGCCCGTCGCGACGCAGATTGCCGCCGCCGTCGCGCCCGCCGCCCCCGCTGACTGGACGGCCGCCGTGGGCAGCGCGGTGCCAGGCACGATGCGCGCGGGCGCGCCAATCGCCGCGGCTCCGTCGCTCGACGCTGGCTTGTTGCCGACGCACTACGAACGCCGCGATTTGCATGGCGGTTTCTGGCTGCGCTTTGTCGCGGCGGTACTTGATTGGCTGATTCTGTATGCCGGCGGCATGTTCGTGGTCGGGTTCGTGAGCGCTGCAGCAGGCGCGCCGTTTATCCTGCTGGCGGGATGGGGTCCAGGCCTGGGCGGATACGCCGGCCTGCGTGTGCTGATTTTTTTCATCGACATGAGCGTTGCCTGGTTGTATGCGGCGCTGTTCCAGTGTTCCAGGCTGCAAGCCTCGCCTGGCATGCTGGCGCTGGGTTTGCGCGTGACCACGCTGGACGGCGAGCGCATCGGTTTCGGCCGCGCCACGGGGCGTTACTTCGCCACCATCTTGTCCGTGATCATTCTGTTTTTCGGCTACTTCATGATCGGCTGGACGCAGCGCAAGCAGGCGCTGCACGACATGATGGCCGGCACCCTGGTGGTGCGCAAACAAGGCTTGGCGCGCTATCGTGCGGACATCGCCAGTGGCGTCACCGGATCCGCGGGAATCCATCCGGCGGGCGGGCTTTCCGCTGGCGCCATCGTCGGCATCGTGTTCGCGGTGCTGTTCGCGGTGCTCGTGCCGATCGTTGCGATCCTGGCCGCGATCGCGATCCCGGCTTACCAGAATTACATCGTGCGCGCGCAAGTCTCGGAAGGCCTGGCCATGGCCGAAAGCGCCAAGACCGATGTGGCGCGGTTCTACGCGAACACCGCGCGCTATCCCGCCGACAACGCCAGCGCAGGACTGCCGTCGGCGGGAAGCATCAGGGGCAACTACGTGGCTGCCGTGGCGGTGCGCGACGGCAATATCCTGGTGCAATACGGCAACCGGGCGAACGCGCAGATCAGCGGCAGGATGCTGATGCTGGCGCCGCAGGCTGGGGACGGCTCGATCAGTTGGAGTTGTCAGGGGCTGGATCTGCCGCGGCGCTACCTGCCGAGCAGTTGCCGCGAATAGCATGCGGCAGTTGCCGAGTGATCGGTCACGCCGCGGCATGCCGCGGCGCGACCGTGTGCCCCCGTGTCGAGGCTCAGTTGCGCCCACCGCCAACGCGCGGCGGATGGGGCTCTCTCACGCGAACGCGCGGCGGTGGCATCGGCCTCGCTGCCTGCGGCGGCGCGCGGAACTGCTGTACCGGCTGCTGGTACTGCGGCATGCGCGGCTGCTGGTACTGCGGCATGCGCGGCGGCGGCGACATCCGCATGCCTTGAGCGTAGGCCGGTTCGCGCGGACGCGCGGCAGGGAAGCCTCCGCGCGGGGCATAGTACTGCGTGCGTGGCGCTGCGATCACCTGCGTGCCTTGAGCGTACGGCCCGCGTGGGCGCGCTTCGCGGAAGCCTCCGCGCGGGACCGGGACATAGGCATTCGCGCGTGGCGCCTGAGGATAGTTGTCGCGCGGCGCGTTGTAGCCTGAGCGTCCGCCCATCTGCGCGGGTGGCATGTTGCGGTTGCCTGGCATCACGCTGAAGCTGCCGCCCTGCGGACGACCCTGGATCACCTGCGCGCCGCTCTGGCGACGGATCATCGCGCGACCGTTGGGCGCAACCATCGGCGCCGGCTCGATGCGCGCAGGGCGCGGCAGGGTTGCGGGCTGCCAGCGATGCGGCACAAAGTCCGCTGACGGCATCACGCCCTGCCGCTGCCCGAGTGCGCGCGCCATGGGTACCGCGGCGGTCGGACCTCGCGCGCGCTCGATGCGCGGCACCTGCGACGAGGCGATGTTGCCGCGCCCCTGATGCACGCCAGGCTGCGCGTGCTGTCCGATCACGCGCACGTTGTCGGCGATGCGCACCGGTTGGACCGGAATCATCGGCCGCGCGCGATCACCACGCGCCAAGCGGTAACCGTCCGCGTGTTGTGGCAGGGCGTTCATGAACTGCCGCGGCGGACGGTGCGCCAACACATTGCGCGCGAAAATCGGGCGCGGCACGTTGGGCCTGAGCCCGTGATTGGGCGCCATCAGGCTGCCGCGCCCCGGTGCCGGCGGCGCGCCCAGCGCCAGCGGGCCGCGCAGGACCGTGCCGTGCGGTCGCGCCACCAGCATGTGCGGCCCGATCTGGTGCGCGCCAACGAACACGTCGTGCGGCACCATGGTCAGCGCGCGCGGCGAAATGCGGTGATCGCCGATCTGCGTGAAGTTCAGATGGCCTCGGCGACGGTAGATGTTGTACGTGTTGTTGATGTTGTTGATGGTGGTGCGGTTGACCACACGAATATTGGTCACGTTGACATCGCGGAAATAGCGCGGCCCGCAGCGATACCACGGCACGAACACCGCGCCCGGTTCCAGCGGATACCAGCCCACCGGTCCGCCGAGTCCGACGCCGACGTTCCAGCCGAAACCGCCGCCGAAACCGCCAACGAAAGCCACCAGCGCCGGTGCGTAAATCGGGCGCATCGCCATCGGCCCGGGCACCCAGCCCCAGCGATTGCCGACATAGGCCCAGCGCCCGTAGTGGAACGGCGCGAAGCCCCACGGCGCGTTATCGATCCAGGTCCAGCCCCACGGCGCGATCCACGCCCAGTGCCCGTAGCGATACGGCGCCCAGCCCATTGGCACCGCGGTCGGGAACCACATCGGACCGTAATTGATTTCGTTCTGCCAACTGCCGTAGCCGGCCAGATCCTGATAGCCGATCACCTCGCTGGAGACGTACTCACGCGAGTTGCTGTAATTGCGCTGATAGCGCGCATCGCGCGCGAAGCACCAGCGATCGAAGCTGTCCGGCGCGGGCACCGCGAACACCTCGACTTGCGTCAGACTGCTGTCGAGAAAGCGATACGAATTGCCCGCGCTGACATGGCGCTCGGCGCCGCCTTGTCCATATACCGTGGCTGCGCCGCTGAACACGGTGACCTGCGTGCCCTTGCCACCCGGCGCGATGTCGATGCGGTACTGCCCGCGTTGGCGCGCGACGAAAGCCAGCGTCGGCGTGTCGATCTCGTAATCCTGGCCCGAGTAAAGGTGGCGCACGTTGAGATTCAGCGTGCCCGAGGTCAGTTGCGCCTGCGCGGTTTGATTGCCCAGATGCAGAAAACCGAAGCCGCTGCCGCCGTCAAGGCGGATCTCGGTGCCGCCCAGCTCCAGCGATGCGCGGCTGCCTTCCGGTATCCACAGCTTGTCGCCGGTGCCCAGCGGGCGATTGATCGAGGCATTGCCCCAGTTCTGACTGCCCGCCGGCAGCAGGCTCGCGCTGCCATCGATAACCGCCAGGCGCGCCACGCGATCAGGCGGCGCGGCCTCGGCGGACTGCGCCTGTGCCACAGCCACGGCAGCCCACAATCCGCAGCCCGCTGCGGCCAGCACCAAAAGCTTGCGCATGCGCATGCCCATACCTGTTTCCTCTCTGCCGCCGCGAATGCGAACACATTCGCCGCCGGTCACGACGCGGTCTCACCGGATGGAGCCTACTCTCGCGCATGCGCCTGAACCCGTCCTGCACGATTTCCGGGGCGCCACGGGTGCTGTCAACCAAACACCAGCAGCCCCCGCGGCAGGCAGCGCAGCTTGCCGCAATTCGGTGGCCTGCGTAAGCTGCGCAGGCGTTGCGGGTGTAGCTCAATGGTAGAGCTGTAGCTTCCCAAGCTACTGACGAGGGTTCGATTCCCTTCACCCGCTCCAGTGTCCCGCGTGGCTTGCGCCTGGCAGCCCGCTCCCGGTGCAGGATCGATCCGCGCTTGAAGCTCGCCATCCTCTCGCGCAACACCAGGTTGTACTCGACGCGGCGTCTGGTCGAGGCGGCGCGCGCGCGCGGGCATCAGGTGCGCGTGCTCGATCCGCTGCGCTGCTACATGCGCATCGCCCCGGATGATTTTGCCCTGCACTATCGTGGTCGCGCGCTGCGCGGCGTCGACGCGGTGATCCCGCGCATCGGCACCACGATCACGTTCTATGGCACCGCGGTACTGCGCCAGATGGAGCTGATGGGCGCGTATACGCCCAATGGCGCCGATGCCATCCTCAAGGCACGCGACAAGCTGCGCTGCCTGCAATTGCTGGCAGTTGCCGGCCTGCCGCTGCCATGCACGGCCTTCGGCGACAATCCCGACGACACCGCCGACCTGCTCTCGCTGCTGGGCGAGCCGCCGCATGTGATCAAGCTCAACGAAGGCACGCAGGGGCAGGGCGTGGTGCTGGCGGAAAAGCGCTCGTCATCGCAAAGCGTGATCGAGGCCTTCCGCGGCCTGTACGCCAATTTTCTGGTGCAGGAGTTCATCGCCGAGGCGAACGGCTGCGACTTGCGCTGCTTCGTGGTCGGCGGGCGCGTGATCGCGGCCATGCAGCGCTGCGCGCAGCCCGGCGAATTTCGCGCCAACCTGCATCGCGGCGGCAATGCCGTCGCGGTCAAGTTGAGCGCCGCCGAGCGCAGGCTGGCGCTGCACGCCGCCGCGACGCTGGGGCTGGAAGTGGCCGGGGTCGATCTGATTCGCTCCGCGCGCGGCCCGCTGTTGCTGGAGGTCAACGCCTCGCCCGGGTTGGAGGGCATCGAGGCCGCTTCCGGCGTGGATGTCGCCGGCGAGATCATCGCCTTGATCGAACGTCACCTGCGCCGCCGCCGCGCACGCTGAGCTTGCAGATAATCGCCAAATGCTTGCGCAGATGCATCGAATCGCGCGCTTAATTAACACGCCCCTGCGGCGCGCTTAACGCGGCTTTAAACGCCACGCGTCTACAAAGGCTGCACTGTAGTGCGGGCGGGCCAGAGTCTCGGGCTGTCGCGGATTACGGTAATCGGGGCAGTAGCTTGGGCCCGATGAGGCGGGTTTTCCCCAACAGCGCCTCGTCGGGCCTTTTTCTTTGCGCTTGCCGTCGTCGGCGGCAGCACCTGCGGCGATCGCGGTAAGCTCTTGCCGCGGCAGTGGCTGCGTGGCGGAGGATGCTTCATGCGCGTGCTGGTCATCGAAGACAACAACGACATCGCCACCAATATCGGCGATTACTTGGAAGACCGCGGTCACGTGGTCGATTTCGCCGGCGATGGCGTCACCGGCCTGCATCTGGCGGTGGTGCATGATTTCGACGTGTTGGTGCTGGACCTGACCCTGCCTGGCATGGACGGGCTGGAACTGTGTCGCAAGCTGCGCCACGAGGCGCACAAGCAAACTCCGGTGCTGATGCTGACCGCGCGCGATGCGCTGGAGCAGAAGCTCACCGGCTTCGAGTCCGGCGCCGACGACTACATGACCAAACCCTTCGCGCTGCAGGAGCTGGGCGCGCGGCTGGAGGTGCTGGCACGGCGCGGCAAGGGCCCCAGGAGTCGCGTGCTCAAGGTGGCCGATCTCACCTACAACCTCGACACGCTGATCGTCACCCGCGCCGGCAAGGACATCCCGCTCAACCCGATCGGTTTGAAATTGCTGCAGGCGCTGATGGAAGCCAGCCCTTCGGTGGTCACGCGCCAGGAGCTCGAGCACCACGTGTGGGGCGAGGAACTACCCGATTCCGATTCACTGCGCGTGCATATCCACGGCCTGCGCCAGTTGATCGACAAACCCTTCCCGCGGCCGCTGATCCATACCCGGCATGGCATCGGCTACCGCATGGGCGATACGGATGCTCAAGTCACGGCGTAGGCTGCGCAGCCGCATCTTCATCTCGTTCGCGGTTTTCGGGCTGGCATTGACGCTGCTGTTTGCAGGCAGCGCGATGTATCTGCGTCAGCGTCTGGAGAACCAGCTGCTGGGCAACGCGCTAGAGCGCAATCTCAACAGCTATGCGCAGTCGTTCTACGTTGATCCTTACACGGCACGAGGCCAGCCGCTCGAAAAGGTCAAGGGTATCGTCTTCAGCAAGAGAAAGTTTTCGACGGTGCCCTTCGCCTGGCGCGATCTCGACAATGGCGTCCACACGCTGACCCAGCGGCTGCCCGATGGTCGCGTCGAGGAATACAAGATCGCGGTGCGCAAAGACCCTGATTATTGGTTCTTCCTGACCTACGAGAGTTCGAGCTTGCTGCGCAGTCAGCAGCAATTGACGTATGCGCTCATCCTGGTGGTTCTGGTTTTCGCAATACTCTCGATCCTGATCGGTGCGTGGCTGTCCTCACGCGTGATGCGTCCGGTCAGCGAGCTTGCCGGGCGCCTGCGCGCTTCGCGCCGTGCCGGCACCCTGCAAAAGCTGGCGCCGCATTTCGCCGACGACGAGGTGGGCGAGCTGGCGCGCGCGCTGGACGAATACGCCGAGCGCCTCACCGGCATGGTGCGCCGCGACCACGAGTTCAACGCCGATGTCAGCCACGAGCTGCGCACGCCGCTGGCGGTGATCGCCAGCACCACCGAGCTGATGCTGGCGGCGCCGGAGATGAGCGAGAAACTGCGCGAGCGCCTCAAGCGCATCGAGCGCGCCAGCCGTCAGGCCGCCGAGATCATCGACGCGCTGCTGCTGCTCTCGCGCGCCGAGCGCCAGGGACCAGCCGATGGCGAGAGCACCGACGTGGCCAAGACCGTCGCCGACGTGCTGGAACTGCAGCGCCCGCAACTGCGCAACAAGCCGGTCAGCGTGTCCTTGAACGTGGAGGCGGCACTGGTGGTCAACGCGCCGGCGTCGGTGGTTTCGGTCGCGTTGTCCAATCTGGTCGGCAATGCCTTCAAGTACACCCAGCAGGGCGATGTGCTGGTGCGCGTGCAGGAAGGCCGCGTGCTGGTCGAGGATTCCGGTCCCGGCATCAAGCCCGAGGACGCCGAGCATTTGTTCGAGCGCGGCGTGCGCGGCGAAGGCGTGAAGGGCGGTGGCGCGGGCCTGGGCCTGGCCATCGTGCGGCGTCTGTGCGATCTGTACGGCTGGCGTGTGCGTTTGGCACCGCGCCCGGAAGGCGGCGCGGTGGCGATTCTGGAATTCGATGCCGCGCTGCGCTCTCCTGCCCCAACTGAGGCGTGAGGCTGCCATCGCGCGGCGCCACGTCGGATAATGCCGCGCTTTGACGGGTTGCGGGTGCGAGACGCGGATGATCGAGACCGATGTGGTGATCGTGGGCGCGGGTCCGGTGGGCCTGTTCCAGGTATTCGAGCTGGGCCTGCTCGGCCTCAAGGCGCATCTGGTCGATGCCATGCCGCAAATCGGCGGCCAGTGCGTCGAGTTGTATCCGGACAAGCCCATCTATGACATTCCGGCGCTGCCGGTGTGCGGAGCGCGCGAGCTGATCGAGCGTCTGCAGGAACAGATCCGTCCATTCGCGCCGCAGTTTCATCTCGGGCAGACGGTCACCGCATTGCAGCCGCAGGCGGCCGGCGGCTTCGTATTGAGCACCAGCGCCGGCACGCAGATGCGCTGCGGCGCGGTGGTGATCGCCGCGGGCCTGGGTGCGTTCGAGCCGCGCCGGCTGGGCCTGCCCGAGTCCGCCGCGCTGGAGGGTCACGCGCTGCACTATCACGTGCGCGATGCGGCGGCGTTCGCCGGGCAGGACATCGTCATCGCCGGCGGCGGCGACTCGGCGCTGGACTGGGCGCTGGAGCTGGTCGAGCACGCCCACAGCGTGGTGCTGGTGCACCGCTCGCCGCGTTTCAAGGCCGCGCCGGCCAGCGTGGCGCGCATGCACGCCTTGTGCGATGCGCTGCGCATGCAGTTTCTGGAAGGCGACATCGTCGGCCTCGATGCCGCTGACGCCGCGCTGCAAGCCGTGCGCGTGCGCACGCGCGCCGGCCTGATCGTGCGCGTCGAGGCCGCGCAATTGCTGGTGTTCTGGGGTCTGCATCCCAGGCTCGGGCCGATCGCCGATTGGGGACTCGCGCTGGACAAGCATCAACTGCGCGTGGATACCGCGCACTTCCAGACCAGCCTGCCCGGCGTCCATGCCGTCGGCGACATCAACACGTATGCGGGCAAGAAAAAACTGATCCTGTCCGGGTTTCACGAGGCCGCGCTGGCGGCCTTTGCGATCAAGGAGCGGCTCACGCCCGGTGAGAAGGTGCACCTGCAATACACCACCACCAGCCCGCTGATGCACAAGCGCCTGCACGTCGAGCCGGATCTGTCCGGGTTCGACGATGTGGTTTGACCCGATTGGCAGGCAAAACCGGACATCCTGCCGCGGTTTGCATGCCAAGGGACGCGGCGGTGCCGCGCCACCTTTTCGGGGCTTGACAGGATTCAGCCCGCGACCGGCTCCAGCCAGCCCCAGCGATCCGCGGTGCTGCCATCGAACAGGCCGAAGTAGAGCTGCTGCATGCGCCGCGTGATCGGACCCATGCTGCCGCCGCCGATCTGGCGGCCGTCGACGCTGCGGATCGGCGTGAGCTCGGCCGCGGTGCCGCACATGAACACTTCGTCGGCCAGATACAGGTATTCGCGCGGCAGATCGCGTTCGACCACCTTGATACCGGCCGCCTGTTCGGCCAGCGTGATCAGGGTGTGGCGGGTGATGCCGTTGAGCAGGCTGGCGGCCACCGGCGGCGTGTGCAGCGCGCCGTCGATCACCAGAAACAGATTCTCACCGGCGCCTTCGCTGAGCAGGCCGTTGTGGGCCAGCGCGATACCCTCGCCGAAGCCCAGCCGCCGCGCCTCGCGCGCGATCAACTGACCGGACAGGTAATTGCCACCGGCCTTGGCGCCGGCCGGGATGGTGTTGGGCGCGCAGCGCTGCCAGCTCGACACACACGCGTCGATGCCCTGCTCCAGCACACCCTCGCCCAGATACGCGCCCATCGGTCGCGCCGCGATGGCGACCTCGGTGGGGCAGTCGGCGGCCAGCCCGAAGCCACCCAGGCCCAGATACGCCACCGGGCGCAGATAGGCCGCTTCCAGCTTGTTGGCCTGCATCACCGCGCGGCATGCCGCGGTGAGCTGCGCCTGGTCATAGGGCATGGCCATCGAGTAAATACGCGCCGAATTGGACAGGCGCTTGAGATGATCCTGCAGGCGAAAAATCATCGCCCCGCGCGGCGTCTTGTAGCTGCGGATGCCCTCGAACACCGACGAGCCATAATGCAGCCCGTGCGCCATCACGTGCGTGGTGGCCTCGGCCCACGGCTTGATCGCGCCGTTGTGCCAGATGAACTCGGGATAGGTCTGCGTCATGACGAACTCCGCTTGGGGAACGCGACATGATAATGGAGCCGGGACTCGGGACTCGGGACAGAGTGTTGCGCGGCGTTGCCTAATCTTCGTCATCCCCGGGCGCGCGCAGCGCGGGCCGGGGATCCAGTGCACTGCCGCTGCGCTGGATGCCCGCCGTCGCGGGCATGACGATGCGAAGGGACGCGCGACTCTGGGTTCGGGACAAAGCTGCGCGATGGCGCAGGCGGTTTAGTCTTTTCCGGTTTCCGGTTTCCGGTTTCCGGTTTCCGGTTTTCCGTCCCACGCGTTCAGGGCAGCAACCACCAGCAGCCGTGGTCGTTTTCGATGGGGAAACTCAACTCGTTGCCGTCGTCGAGGCTGACGCGCAGGCGCATGGGTGCCGGCGTGCTGTTGCCGGCGTCGGCCGTGGCGTTGATCGGTACTGCGGTGCTCGCTTCAGCGCCGAAGAATCCGCTCGGCGCGACATCGGGCGCGAGTGGCATGATCTTGCCGCTCAGCTCGATGCCCAGCAGCCCTTGCCGCATGGCGCTGGCCAGTACTTGCATGCGCGCGATCGCGGCATGCCTGCCGTAGCCCTGCCACAGCATCAGTCCGGCGAGGCGGTTGATGTCGTGCGCCAGGAATGCGTCGCCGACGCGCGCGCGCAGTTCGGTGGGATCGAGGGGGCACAGGTGCAGCGGCGTGCGGTCGCCGATCGCGGCGACTTCGGGCAATGTGCCCTGCGCGAGGCTGTCGTCGCTGCACGGTGTACCGCTGAACATGGTGCTGCCGCCAGGGCCGAGGCAGCGGTAGATCGGCTGCGTCGCGAGGGAACCATCGCGCGCGTGGGCGCGCGGCATCTGCAGCGGTGTGCTCAGCACAAGGCCGACAAGAACGATCAGCAGGGCCGGGCGCATCATGCGCGGCAGTCTAGCGGAGCGCGCGCGCCGTTCAGCGCAGACGTTCGAGCACGGCTTCGGTGGGCTTGGCCAGATTCAGCGTGTAGAAGTGCAGTTCCGGCGCGCCGCTCTCGAGCAGGCGCCGGCACATGGCCGCCACCACATCGGCGGAGAAGCTGCGGATCGACGCAGTGTCATCGCCATAGGCCTGCATGCGGCGCACGATCCAGCGTGGGATTTCGGCGCCGCATTGCTCGGAGAAGCGCCGCAGTTGCGCGAAATTGGACACCGGCATGATGCCGGGCACGATCGGCGCGCTCACGCCAGCGCGGCGCGCATCCTCGACGAAGTGGAAATAGGCATCGGTGTTGAAGAAATACTGCGTGATCGCGTTGTCGGCGCCGGCCTCGATCTTGGCGACGAAGTGGCGCACGTCGGCGTGCGCATCCTCAGCCTGCGGGTGCGTTTCTGGATACGCCGCCACGGTGATGTGGAAATGCCGGTCGTGCTCGCTGCGGATGAAGCGCACCAGATCTGCGGCGTAGCGGAAATCGCCGGTGGTGGCCATGCCCGATGGCAGATCGCCGCGCAGCGCCACCACGCGCGTGCAGCCGATGTCACGGTATTGTTCCAGCAGCGCGGCGATCTCGCTGCGCGTGCCGCCCATGCACGACAGATGCGGCACCGCGTCCAGCCCGTGCGCCTCGCGCAGCCTGCGCACCGTGTCCGGCGTGTAACTCAGCGTCGAGCCACCGGCGCCGAAGGTCACCGACACGAATTGCGGCGTGTGCACCCGCAAGCGCGTGACCGTGCGTTCGAGTTGCTCGTGCTGCTCGGGGGTTTTGGGGGGGTAGAACTCGAAGGAAACGGGAGTGGAAAGTGGAGAGTGGGAAGTAGGGTTCACGCGCTCTTGGCCCCTGCCTGATTGGATCGAATCAAACCGTTGAGTTTGACAAGGACGGATTCGAGAGCGTCCTTGAGTTCGTTGCAGTAATCGAGGTAACCCAAGTCTTGTCCGAGCCACGGTTGTGTATCGAGCTCCATCAACGAGCCGCGCGCAATATGCAGAAAGCGCACGTACTCGGTCTTGCCGCCGCGTCCCGCACTCTCGGAATATTGGATGGAATGCCGACCGCCGCGCGGCGCATCTGACTCTGCAGACCGAGCCGCTCCATTTCGGGCATGCCGTCGGTGGCGAAATAAACCTTTCGGACGAGCCGCATGGCCTCTTGCCACACTTCCAGTTGATAGTGTCTCGGCATCAGCGCCACGCGGCTCTCCGACTCCCTACTTCCGACTGACCACTCAATACCGGTAATGCTCAGGCTTGTACGGCCCCTCCACCGGCACGCCGAGGTAGGCGGCCTGCGCGGGGGTGAGCGTGGTCAGCTTGACGCCGATCTTCTCCAGATGCAGGCGCGCGACTTCCTCGTCCAGTTTCTTCGGCAGGATGTAGACCTTGGCCTGGTACTTGTCGCGGTTGGCCCACAACTCGATCTGCGCCAGCGTCTGGTTGGCGAACGAATTCGACATCACGAAGCTGGGGTGGCCGGTGGCGCAGCCCAGATTCACCAAGCGGCCTTCAGCCAGCAGGAAGATGCAGTTGCCATTGGCGAAGGTGTATTTGTCCACCTGCGGCTTGATGTTGAGCTTGGTCGCGCCGCTGGTGTTCAGTGCATCGACCTGGATCTCGTTGTCGAAGTGGCCGATGTTGCAGACGATGGCCTGATCCTTCATGGCCTGCATGTGTCGCAGGGTGATGATGTCCCTGTTGCCGGTGGTGGTGACGTAGATATCGCCGCTGCCGAGAGTGTCCTCGATAGTGTTGACCTCGAAGCCCTCCATCGCCGCCTGCAGCGCGCAGATCGGATCGATCTCGGTGATCACCACGCGGCAGCCATACGCGCGCAACGAGTGAGCGCAGCCCTTGCCAACATCGCCATAGCCGCACACGACCGCGAGCTTGCCGGCCAGCATCACGTCCATGGCGCGCTTGAGGCCGTCGGCCAGCGATTCGCGACAGCCGTAAAGATTGTCGAACTTGCTCTTGGTCACCGAGTCATTGACGTTGATCGCCGGCACCAGCAGCGTGCCGGCCTCCCGCATCTGGTACAGACGGTGCACGCCGGTGGTGGTCTCCTCGGACACGCCCTTCCAGTCCTTGACCACGTTGTGCCAGTAGCCGGGGCGCTCCCTGGCCACGCGCTTGAGCAGGTTCTTGATCACCTGCTCCTCGTGGCTGGCCGAGGCGCCGTTGACCCAGTCGCTGCCGTTTTCCAACTCGTGCCCCTTGTGGATCAGCAAGGTCACGTCGCCGCCGTCGTCCACCACCAGTTGCGGGCCCATGCCGCCGCCGCCGAAGCTCAGCGCGTCCAGCGTGCAGTCCCAGTATTCCTCCAGCGTCTCCCCCTTCCACGCGAACACCGGCGTGCCGGTTTTGGCGATCGCGGCGGCGGCGTGGTCTTGGGTGCTGAAGATGTTGCACGAGGCCCAGCGCACGTTGGCGCCGAGATCCTTCAGCGTCTCGATCAGCACCGCGGTCTGGATGGTCATGTGCAGCGATCCAGTGACGCGCACGCCCCGCAGCGGCTGCGCGACGGCATACTTGCGGCGGATCGACATCAGCCCCGGCATTTCATGCTCGGCGATGTCGATTTCCTTGCGACCGAAGTCGGCGAGGGTGATGTCGGCGACCTTGCAATCGGCGCCGGTAGCGGTATGGGCGAGTGCGTTCACGATGTACTCCGATGGATGCGCGAAAGTGGCGGGGTACGCATGGGGGCATGCAAAACCCGGCGGGCGCGGTTGTACGAACTGCCGCACCGAGCCTGGCCGTGGGCTCCGCAGGCTGAAGCCTGCTTGCCGGAACACGGTCGCAGCGCCCCTCGGCGATGCAGATGGTTTTAGTATATCGCTCTCTCCGGATGGAGAGATAAAGGCTTTGTCAACGCGCGTTTGGCAGCAGGGATACGGTCGACGCCCATGATCCGGAACTTGCATGCACGATTCACGTGAAGCTGAAATCCGCCCGCAGGACGCGCCACTGCGCGAGGACGTGCGCCGCCTCGGCGCTCTCGTCGGCGAGATGCTGGGCGAGCAGATGGGCGCCGAGTTTCTTGACGCCGTCGAGGCGATCCGTGCCGCGGCCATCCAGCGCCGCGAGTCGGCCGCGCCGGTCGATGCGCTGGCCGGGCGCTTGCAGGCTCTGGCGCCCGTTTTTGCTGATGCGTTGACGCGCGCGTTTTCAACCTATTTCCACGTGGTCAATGTCGCCGAGCGCGTGCACCGCATCCGCCGTCGCCGCGCATGGCAGCGTGCGCTGGCCACGCCGCAGCCGGATGGCCTGCACGACACGCTGGCGCATTTGCGCGAGGCCGGCATCGGCCATGCAGCGCTGCGCGACATGCTCGGGCGCCTGCGCATCGAGCCGGTGTTCACCGCGCATCCCACCGAGGCGGTGCGGCGCTCGCTGCTGGAAAAGGAACAAGTCATCGTGCGCTGTCTGGTGGCCGATCTCGACGGCGAACAGACGCCCGGCGAGCGCGCCGCCGGCATCGCGCAGATGCGCATGGCGCTGAGCGTGGGCTGGCAGACCGCCGAAGCCTCGGCGCTGCGCCCCAGCGTGCAGGACGAGGTCGACCATATCGGCTTTTATCTGTCCGATGTGCTGTATCGCGTGTTGCCGGTGTACTACGAGATTCTCGACGACGCGTTGCGCACCAGCGGCGTGGAAGACATCGAGCTGCCCACGCTGCTGCGCTTCGGCACTTGGGTGGGTGGCGACATGGATGGCAATCCCAACGTCGGCGCGGAGACCATCGCCGCCACCTTGCGCGCGCAACGCACGCTGGTGCTGGAGCGCTATCTGGCCGACGTCGCGCGCCTGGCGCGCCTGCTCAGCCAGTCGATCAGCCGCATCGGCGTGGATACGCACGTCATGGCGCGTATCGCGGCGTATCAGCAGATGTTGCCGCAAGCCGCCGCCGCGATCCGCCCGCGCCATGCCGACATGCCCTATCGAGTGCTGCTGACGCTGATGCAGGCGCGGCTGCGCGCCAACCTCGACGACGCGGAGCACGGTTACACCAGCGCCGACGAACTCGCCGCCGACGTGGAGCTGATCGGCGCCAGCCTGCGCACGCACGCGGGTACCCACGCCGGCTGGTTCAGCGTGCGTCGCCTGTTGTGGCGCGTGCGTACGTTCGGCTTTCATCTGGCGCGGCTGGACGTGCGTCAGGATGCGCGCGTGCACGCGCAGGCGCTGGCCGCGGCACTGGATGACGCGCAGTGGAGCGAGCGCGACGCCGCCGCGCAGGCGCAACGCCTGGCGCCTTTTGCCGCCGGCGCTGCGCAACTGCCGGCACCCGCGGATACCGCCGGGCTCGCGCTGGATGCGGTGTTCACCACGCTCGGTACGGCGCGCTCGGCGCGCGGCGACGCCGGCATCGGGTTGTACATCATCAGCATGGCGCACAGCGTCGCCGATGTGCTGGCGGTGCTGGCGCTGGCGCGGCGCGGCGGTCTGCTGGCCGACGGCGCGGTGCCGCTGGACATCGCGCCGCTGCTGGAAACCATCGACGACTTGCAGCGCGGCGCGGACATGCTCGCCGCGCTGCTGGCCGCGCCGGTGTATCGCGCGCATCTGGCCGCGCGCGGCGGCGTGCAGACGGTGATGCTGGGCTATTCCGACAGTGCCAAGGACGGCGGCATTCTGGCCTCGCGCTGGGCGCTGCAACGCGTGCAGACGCAACTGCTCGCGGTGGCCGCGCAGGCCGGCGTGCGCCTGACGTTTTTCCATGGTCGCGGCGGCTCGGTCAGCCGCGGCGGTGGCAAGGCCACGCGCGCGGTGCTGGCCGCGCCGCCCGGCAGCATCGACGGGCGCCTGCGTTTCACCGAGCAGGGCGAGGTGGTGCATCGCAATTACGGCATCCGCGCGCTGGCGCTGCGCACGCTGGAACAGCTCAGTGGCGCGGTGTTGCGCGCCAGCCTCGACGCGCCGCGCCGCGATGCGCGCGAGTCGCATTGGGCCACGGCCATGGATGCCATCGCCGCCGATGGCCAGGCCGCCTACCGCGCGCTGATCGAGGCGCAGGATTTCGTCGCCTACTTTCGCGCCGCCACGCCCATCGACGTGATCGAGCGCATGACGCTCAGCTCGCGTCCGCCGCGGCGCGGCGCGGTCGAGGGCGGCATCGAAAGCCTGCGCGCGATTCCGTGGGTGTTCGCGTGGACGCAGTGCCGTGCCGGCATGACCGCGTGGTTCGGCGTCGGCAGCGCGCTGCAGCGCGCCGCGCACACGCTGGGCGAGGACGCACTGCTGGACATGGCGCGCGAGTGGCCGTTCCTGCGCACGCTGTTGGACGATGTCGAGATGGTGCTGGCCAAGTGCGATCTGGATATCGCCGCGCGCTTCTCGCGGCTCGCCGGCGATGATTTGCACGCGCGCTTCTTTCCGCGCCTGCGCGACGAATTCGCGCTCACCCGACACTGGCTGCTGCGCCTCAAGGGCAGCGATGAGTTGCTGACCGGCGATCCGCGCCTGGCGCAATCCATCCGTCTGCGCAACCCCTACATCGATCCGATGAGCCTGATCCAGCTCGACCTGCTGGCGCGCTGGCGCGCCACTGAGCGCAGCGACGCGGCCCTGTTCGCCGCGCTGGTCACCACCGTCAACGGTATCGCGCAGGGCTTGCAGAACACCGGGTGAGGCGGTGCGCCGATGATCTGCCGCGTGCAAATCCTGCGCCGCCGAACGCCCGAGCGCTGCGCGCAAGGGCCGGGACATGCTTGCGCTGTTTAGCTTGTGGCATTTACTGCAAGCATGGTTGCGCGGTGCCGGTCGATCAACGCCAGGTCGGGAACGAACCGCTCAGGCAGTTCGATTTGCTTGTCTTCGACGGACCAGAACACTTCGCGTACAAACGTATCCTTGCTGGCTTTGAGTGAAGCCGAAAGCACGATGCGCCAGTCGTTGCTCAGCGCGAACAAGTGGCTATCAAAAGCTTTGTCATGGATGGCGGAAAGGCACACCCCGTTGCTCGGGTTCAGACGATTCGCCTTATCGGCGCTCCACGGCACGATGTGACTGGCGACTAGCAAGCGCGCTTCGGAAACGCCGGAGATGCAGCAGCGACCGCGGTAGCTGCTCAGCACAGCGCGACGGAAGAAGTTTTGCTTGATGCGCTGCTGGACGATGGCCTGACGCGTTTCGCCACTGAAGTCGGTGAGCACGAAGTTGTCGCTGGTCTCGGCTGGTGTCGCGCGCTTCAATCCGTGTTGCTGCAGCAGGCGTTGGCGTAACTGCTCGCTTTCGACGGCGAGGCGTTCCCAGTTTGCGTGGAATTCATCCCAAATCTCATGATCCAGCGCCGATGCGCCGCTCAACCCTTTGCGTCCGCTGCTGGTGATCGATGGGTCGAGGCTGGCGAAGTTCACCAGTTTCATCGCCAGCGCACTGGGCGTGCGGCCGATCAGCTTGGCGAGTTCGATGATTTGCGGATTCTTGCTGTGTAGCTTGCCGAACGGCGTCTGGCAGTAAAAATTGAACGCGAGCTTGAGCTGCTCGCGTGTCCAATTGCCTTTGCTGGAAACCGCTTGCGCGGAAATTTTGTGGGCGTCCGTCACGGTACCTTCCTCGACGTGCTGCCTAGATGCCGCGCACTCTGCTACCGCTGCGATCATTGGTACAACCACGGCCTTCGAGAAGCGCTGCGGCTACGCCAAGCGTGCCATTCAGCGCGGCAGCGCGAGGTCGTCGATGACCGCCTTGAGGAAGCGCGCGGCCTCGCCGCCGGTGGCGGCGCGATGGTCGAAGGTCAGCGACAGCGGCATCACGCGGTGCGCCTCGAAGCCGCCCAGCACCGGCACGGTGACGTGATGCAGCTTGCCGGCGCCGAGGATGGCCACGCACGGCGGCACCACCACGGGCGTGGCGTAGCGGCCGGCGAACATGCCGAAGTTGGACAGCATCACGGTGTAGCCGCTGAGTTCGGACGCCGCGATGGAGCGGTCCATCACCTCGGCGCGGGCGCGATTGACCGCGACGCGCAGGCCGGCGGCATCGAGCCGATCGGCGTTGCGCAGCGCCGGCACGAACAAGCCGTCGTCGGTGTCCACGGCCAGACCGATATCGACGTGTGGATGCAGGGTGCGGGTGAGGTTGGCGCCATCGAACCAGGCATTGAGCGCGGGCACGGTCTTGCAGGCCGTCACCAGCGCGCGCAGCAGGCGCACGGTGATGTCGTTGCCGGGCTGCCAGGCGTGCAGGTCGGCGTCATCGACGATGCTGGTCGCCACGATCTGCGCGCGCGCCTCGGCCATGACGCGCGCCATGGTGCGGCGCATGCCCTTGAGCTGCTCGGGCTGGCCGAGCACCGCGTGCGCGGCGGGTGGGCTGGTGCGCACTGGCTTGCCGGCGGCGGAGAGCGCGGTGCGCTGATCTTCCCTTCTCCCCTCGGGAGAAGGTGCCCGCAGGGCGGATGAGGGTTCGGGTGTTGCAGCACGTTGCGCTGATGCCGCACCCTCCCCCGGCGCTGCGCGCCACCCTCTTCCGGCGGCTGCCGCCGCCGTGGCGCTGCCGCTGGCCGCGGCCAGCTTGACGTCGTTCATGGTCACCACGCCACCGGCGCCGCTGGGCGTGACGCGGGTGAGATCGACGCCGAGTTTCTTCGCCAGCGCGCGCACCGCGGGCACGGCCTTGGCGCCACCGACGCTGAGCGCCTGTTCGGCGTGCAGCGCATCGGAGCTTTGCATGGCGCCGACCACGGTGCCGGCATCGCTGCTCGCCGGTTTCGCGCCGCCGCTGCTGAGCTCGCCGCCCGCGTCGGAGGCCACGAGCTTGTCGCCGTTGTGCGCGGCCTTGCTGCCCGCGCCCGCACCCGCACCCGCGGGCGCGTGGTGGTGGCCGGTGGACTGCGCCTCGGCGCGCTGCGGCAGCTTGGGGTCAAGCTCGAACTCGGCCAGCGCGGCGCCGGTGATGATCACGTCGCCGTTGCCGCCGTGCATCTTCACCAGTTTGCCGGAATAGGGCGACGGCACCTCGACCACGGCCTTGGCGGTTTCCATCGACACCAGTGGGTCGTCCAGACGCACCGTGGCGCCTTCCTTCACCAGCCATTCGACGATGGTGGCGTCGGGCAAGCCTTCACCGAGGTCGGGGAGGTGGAATGTCTTGATGTCGGCCATGGCGCGGGTCCGAGTGGAAGGGATAGGAAAATCGGGAGTGGGGAGTGGGGAGTGGGGAGTGGGGAGTGGGGAGTGGGGAGTGGGGAGTGGGGAGTGGGGAGTGGGGCAGGGCGGCGGCTGCCTTCCTATTTCCGACTTCCTGCTTCCTACCCCCGCTCTCACACCGCCAGCGTACGCTTGGCCGCGCTGATGATGCGCTCCACGCTGGGCAGGTATTTCATCTCCAGACGGAACAGCGGGATGTGCGTGTCATAGCCGGTGACGCGCTCGACGGGCGCGTACAGGTCGTACATGGAGTGCTCGGCCAGGCGCGCGGCGACCTCGGCGCCGAAGCCGGCGGTGCGCGGCGCCTCGTGCACGATCACGCAGCGGTGCGTCTTGGCCACCGATTCGGCGATGGTGTCGAAATCCAGCGGCTTGACCGTGGCCAGATCGATCACCTCGGCGCTGATGCCTTCCTGCGCCAGCGCGTCGGCGGCCTCCAGCGTTTCCTTGACCTGCGCGCCCCAGGTCACCAGGGTCACGTCCTGGCCGTCGCGCAGCACGAAGCACACGTCCAGCGGCAGCGCCTCGCCGTCGTCGGGCACTTCTTCCTTGTACTGGCGGTAGATGCGCTTGGGCTCGAAGAACATCACCGGATCGGGATCGCGGATCGCCGCCAGCAGCAAGCCGTAGGCGCGCGCGGGCGAGGACGGCATGACCACGCGCAGGCCGGGGATGTTGGTGAACAGGTGCTCGTTGGCCTCGGAGTGGTGCTCGGGCGCGCGGATGCCGCCGCCCCAGGGCGCGCGGAACACCGCCGGCACGTGCAGGCGCCCGCGCGTACGGTTGCGCATGCGCGCGGCGTGGCAGGCGATGTGCTCCATCATCGGATAGATGAAGCCCTCGAACTGCGCCTCGGCGACGGGTTTCATGCCCTGCGTGGCCATGCCCACGGTGAGCCCGGCGATGGTGGTTTCGTCCAGCGGCGTGTCGATCACGCGCATGGGGCCGAATTTTCCCTGCAGGCCTTGCGTGGCGCGAAACACGCCGCCGTTGACGCCGACATCCTCGCCCAGCACGACGACGGACGGATCGTGCGCCATCTCCCAGGCGAGGGCTTGCGTGACTGCTTCGATCAGGGTGATCTGTGCCATGGTCGGTTCCGCGCTCAGTGGCTGCTTCGTTCGGCGGCCAGAACCTGCGCGCGCTGTTGCGCGAGGTCCACCGGCAGCTCGGCGTAGGTGTAGTCGAACATCGCCGTCACCGGCTGCGGTTTGCTTTCGAGATAGGCGTTGACCTCGACGTCGACGCGCGCGGCGCACTCGGTTTTCCACGCCTCTTCCTTGGCGTCGTCCCAGACCTTGGCGGCGATCAGGTAGGCGCGCATGCGTTTCATCGGTTCGCGCGCCCACGCAGCCTTGACCTCGGCGTCGTCGCGATAGCGGCGTGCGTCATCGGCAGTCGTGTGATCGGCCAGGCGATAGGTGACCGCCTCGATCACCGTGCCGCCGCCGCCGCCGCGCGCGCGCGCGATCGCGGTGTCCATGGCGCTGCGCACGGCGAGCAGATCGTTGCCGTCGACCTGCACGGTTTCAAGACCGGCGGCGATGCCCTTCTGCGCCAGTGTCTTGGCGCCGGTCTGCGCCTTGCGCGGCACCGAGATCGCCCACTGGTTGTTGATGATCACCGCGACCAGCGGCAGCGTCATAGCGCCGGTGACGTTGATGGCGCCGTAGAAATCGGCCTTGGACGAACCGCCGTCGCCGACGCAGCACACCGCCACGCGCGGCTCGCCGCGCAGCTTGTAGGCCAGCGCCGCGCCGGCGGCGTGCAGGCACTGCGTGGCGATCGGCACGCACCAGGCGAAATCGTGGCGCGGGCCGGAGTAATCGTTGCCGCGCTCGTCGCCGCCCCAGTACATCAGCACTTCGCGCGGCTGCACGCCGCGGCAGAACTGCGCGCCGTACTCGCGATAGCTGGGCGCGAAGCAGTCCTCGGGGCGCATCGCCGAGCCGACGCCAATGTGCACGGCCTCGTGGCCCAGCGACGAGGCGTAGGTGCCGAGCTTGCCAGTGCGCTGCAGCGCCACGGACTTGGCATCGAACACGCGCACGAACAGCATCTGCTTGTACAACGCAAGCAATTGCGCGTGGTCCTTGGCCAGCGCCGGCGCGGTGACGCCGGCGCACAACTTGCCTTCGGCATCAAGAAACTGCAGATGCTCGATCTGGAAACTTGCACAGGTGGACACGGGGGAATCTCCCGATATTGGACGCGGCTTGGCCGGAGGGCGCGGGTGCGATCCAGTGCGCGCCTGCGCGTCCGATGTGGCCCATACAAATAACAGGCCGCGCACCGTACCGGCAAGGCATGGTGCAGCACGATGCACGCAAAACGCCGCGCGCGCGGCGTTACCATGCACGCGATTTCATCCTGCGAGTACGCCATGAGCGAGGACAACCTGCGCGCGCTGGAAGCCGGCATCGAGCGCGATCTGGCAGGGCGCATGACCTACGCGGGTTATCTGGATCTGCCGCGCCTGCTCGCCGCGCAGCAGCCGCTGTCGCGTCCCGAGCATCACGACGAGATGCTGTTCATCGTGCAGCATCAGGTGTCGGAGCTGTGGATGAAGCTGGTCATCCACGAACTGCGCGCGGCGATCGCGCATTTGCAACAGGATCGGCTCGATCCCTGCGCGAAAATCCTGGCGCGGGTCAAGCAGGTGCAGCGCCAGTTGTTCGAGCAGTGGGCGGTGCTGGAGACACTCACGCCCAGCGAGTATCTGGAGTTCCGCCACGTGCTGGGGCCGGCCTCGGGCTTCCAGTCGCTGCAATACCGCAGCATCGAATTCCTGCTGGGCAACAAGAACGCCGGAATGCTGCCGGTGTTCGCGCATGATCCGGAAGGCCAGCGCGCGCTCAAGGCGATTCTCGATGCGCCCAGCCTGTACGACGAGTTTCTTCGTCATCTGGCGCGCGGCGGTCACGCGGTGCCCGCGGCATGCATCGAACGCGACTGGTCGCAGCCGTACCATCGCCAGCCCGCGCTGGTGCCGGTGCTGCAGCGCATCTATGCCGACACGCGCACGCACTGGGCGGCCTACGCGTTGTGCGAGCAACTGGTGGACGTGGAGGAAAGCTTCCAGTTGTGGCGCTTTCGGCACATGAAAACCGTCGAGCGCATCATCGGCTACCGGCGTGGCACCGGCGGTTCCAGTGGCGTGGGTTTCCTCAAGCAGGCGTTGGAGCTGACGTTTTTTCCCGAGCTACTGGAGGTGCGCACAGTGCTGCGCGCCGGCTGATCTATTGCGTCGCGCCTTGCGGTCGCGCGGTGCGCGTCGGTAAGGTCGCGCGCTGGCTGGTTCGGATCAGCCGTCACCAGGGCTGAGCATGCATACCAGCGACGATTCGCGCGATTCGTATCCAGTGCCGGATTCCGGCCGATTCCTGGGCCACCCCAGCCTGCTGTGGATGTTGCTGGCGGTCACCGTCGGCACCAACTTCGCATTTTACGGCTTCCGCGCTTTCCTCGCGCCCTACGCCGCCGACACCTTCTTCGCCAATCTCCCGCACGACCGGGCGCTGGAGCAAGCCAACTACCTGTTCGCCGGCTTCGGCGCGCTGGCTTACGCCACCGCGATCCTGGGCGGATGGGTGGCCGACAACGTGCTGGGCGAGGTGCAGGCGCTGCGGCTGTCGCTGTGGCTGATGATCCCGGGGCTGCTGGGCATGACCGTGCCCAACCGCGAGATCTTCACCCTGTCGCTGGCGTTCTTCGTGCTGGCCATCGGCCTCAGCATCCCGCTGACCGTGCTGATCGGGCGCAACTACGCCAAGGACGATCCCAAGCGCGACGCCGGCTACACGCTGTTCTACCTGGCGATCAATTTCGGTGCGTTCGTGGCACCGTTCGCGTGCGCTGCGTGGATCGGTGCGAGCTACGGTTATCGCTGGGGTTTCCTGGCCGCGGCGGCGGGTGCGCTGTGGGCCGCCGTCATTTTCGAGTGGAAGCATCGCCGTGTGCCCGGGGCGAATGACAAGGTGCGTTTCAGGCGGGCATGGTCATCCCCGGCGGTGACGCTGGCGGCGCTGCTGCTGGTGCTGCCCTGCGCGTGGCTGCTGGCGCACCCCGCGGCCATGAACGCGGTGGTGTACGTGCTGATCGGCCTGCTGATGCTGTACTTCATCGTCAGCAGCGTGCGCCGTGGCGACCGCGTGCAGGGCCAGCGCTACATCGCGCTGTTGTTGCTGTTCATCGCCATGGTGCTGTTCTGGGCGTTGAGTCTGCTGAGCGCCAGCGCGCTGAACTTCTTCGCGCGTGATTACGTGGCGCCGCTGTGGCGCGGGCAATTGCTGGGCATGCCATGGAGTTTCACGCTGTTCCAGTCGGTGAATCCGCTGTACATCCTGATCCTCGCCCCGTTCATGGCGATGCTGTGGCCATGGCTGGATCGTCGCGGCATCAATCCCTCGACGCCGCGCAAGTTCGGCATCGGCTTGTTGTTGGTGGCGCTGGGTTACGGGGTGCTCGTGTATGCAGTCGACTACCTGCAACTGCCCGACGGCAAGGTCGCGGCGTGGACACTGCTCGCGTGCTACCTCGGCTCGACCGTCGGCGAGCTGGCGCTGTCGCCGATCGGTTATGCGCTGGTAGGCAAGCTGGCCGCGTCCGACGAGGCATCACTGGCGATGGGCGGCTGGTTCTTCGGCGTCAGCGTGTCCTACGACCTTTCCGGCCAGATCGCCGCGCTCACCACCCGCGGTGGCATCGAGGCCTACGCGCGCGTGTTTGAAGCACTGCTTTACGGCGGCGTCGCGATCGCGCTGGTCTACCTGATTGCCGCGCCGTGGATCGTCAAGCTGATGCACGGCGTGCGCTGAGCGCGACCCGGCTGGCGCGGCGCTGATGGATGCCCGGAGCATGACTTCCGGGCTTTGACCGTCGCGCATCCAGCCACGATGCTGGCCCGGCATGCATCACGGCGCCTGCCGCCGTGACATCACGGGGAAATCATGGCCAGTATCGCTACCCGCGCGGC
>NZ_JBTSRB010000025.1:0-42561 GCF_054637675.1 Metallibacterium sp. | reverse complement strand
CTTGCCGCCGCTTTCCTGATAAGTCTCATGGCCCTTGCCGGCGATCAGCACCACGTCGCCGGCGTGCGCCTCGCGCAAGGCCAAGGCGATGGCGCGCGCGCGATCGCGCTCGATGATCACCGTCGCGCTGGCCGGCATGCCGGCGCGAATCGCGGCGACGATGGCATCGCCGTCTTCGCCGCGCGGATTGTCGTCGGTGAGCAGCACGCGATCAGCCAGATCCGCGGCCAGCGCGCCCATTTGCGGACGCTTGCCGGCATCGCGCTCGCCGCCGCAGCCGAACACACACCACAAGTGACCCGCGCAATGCGCGCGCAGCGCGCGTAGCGCCTGCTGCAGCGCATCGGGGGTGTGCGCGTAATCGATCACCACCAACGGCTGGGCACCAATGCCGCCGAGGCGGTTCATGCGTCCGCGAATCGGTTCAAGCTGCTGCAGCACGTGCAGCACGCGCGCGAACGGGAATTCCAGCACACCCAGGCACGCAGCCACCAACAGGAGATTATCGACATTGATGCACCCCAGCAACGCGCTGCGCAGCACGCCGCTGCCCCAGGGCGTATGCAGGGTGAATGCAATGCCCTGCGGTGAGCTGACGATGGCCTCGGCGCGCAGTTCGGCGCGCGCGTCGCCCGCGGCACTGACGCGCAGAACGCGCACTTTCGACGCCATGTCAGCCGCAAGTTGCGCGCCGAAAGCATCGTCGATGTTGAGCACCGCAGCGCGCAGACCGGGCCACGCGAACAGGCGCGCCTTGGCCGCGCCGTAGGCCTGCATGCTGCCGTGGTAGTCCAGATGATCGCGGGTGAGATTGGTGAACGCGGCCACGCTGAAGCACACTGCATTGACGCGGCCCTGCTGCAGCGCATGCGAGGACACTTCCATGGCGACATCGCTGGCGCCCGCGTCTGAGAATTCGCGCAGCAGGCGCTGCACGCTGATGGCATCCGGCGTGGTGCGCGCGCCGGCATCGAGCTGACCGTGCAGGCCTGCGCCCAATGTGCCAATGCTGGCGGCGCGCCGACCGAGCAGCTCCAGCGCCTGCGTCAGCAGCTGCACGCTTGAGGTCTTGCCGTTGGTACCGGTCACGCCGATCACGCGCAGCGCACGCGAGGGATCGCCGTAAAAACGCGCAGCGATGCTGCCCAGTTGCGTGCCGAGATCATCGACCCAGATCACTTGCGGCAGCTGCGGTGCATCCAGCGGTGCGGGTGCCTCGGCCAGCACCAGCGCCGCACCTGCGGCCAGCGCCTGTGCGGCGAAATCGATGCCATGGCGCTGCGTGCCGCGCAGCGCGACGAAGGCTTCGCCTGGCTGCACGCGGCGCGAATCCAGCTGCAAACCACGCACCGCGATCGCGGCGGCCGCACCGGCTTCGGCCAAGCCGTCGAGCAGCGCATCGGCGCGCATCGCGACAGCGCTCACGGCGCGCCTCCCGCCGCGTTGGCCGCAGCGGTCGGCAGCGGCGTCTGCCCGTACCAGTGCTGCACGTTGTCCGGTGGCACATCGAGCAGGCGCAGCGCGCCTTCCATCACGCGCCGAAACACCGGCGCAGAAACCACGCCACCGTAATGGTCGGGCTTGGGATCGCGCACCACCACGACCGCGACCAGGCGCGGATCGGTGGCCGGCACGATGCCGCAGAACACCGCGTAGTACTCACCCTTGAGATAACCGCCGGCCCCGGCCAGATGCGCGGTACCGGTTTTCCCGGCCACGGTGTAGTTGGCGATCATCGCCGCGGATCCGGTGCCGCTCGGGCTGACCACGGTACGCAGCATGCCGATCATTTCCATGGCGTACTTCGCCGGCAGCACGCGCACCGGCGCGCCGTCATCGCCCTTGACGAAAGTGGGGTGATGCAACACGCCGCCGTCGGCCAGCGTCGAGTAGGCCTGCGCCAATTGCAGCGCGGTCACGTTCAGGCCATAGCCGTAGGAAATGGTGACGCGATTGATCGGCCGCCAACTCGTGTACACCGGCAGCAGGCCCGAAGCCTCGCCGGGAAAGCCGCTTTCGGTGCTGCGCCCGAAGCCGAAGCCGCGCAGCATGTCGTACAGACGCTTTTCCGAAAACGTCGCCGTGATCAACGAGGCGCCGACGTTGCTGGACTTGGTGATGACGCTGGTCAGATCCAGTTTGCCGAAGTCAGCCACGTCGCGGATGGTGTAGCCGTCCATCATGTACCAGCCGGGTGTGGTGTTGATCGGCGAAGTGGGCGTCCACTTGCCGCTGTCCAGCGCCGCGGACAGCGTGAACGCCTTCATCACTGAGCCCGGCTCGAACACATCGGTGACCGCGCGATTGCGCCAGTCGCGCGGCGTGCTGCCGGCCAGATTGTTCGGGTTGAACGAGGGCAGATTGACCATGGCGAGAATGCCGCCGGTGCGTGCATCCATGATCACCATCGAGGCCGCGCGCGCGTGGTACTTGATGTAGGCCTCGGACAGGTACTGATAGGCGAGGTACTGGATGCTGCGATCGATGCTCAACGTCAGGCTGTGTCCCTGCACCGGCTCGCGTACCAGATCAACGCTTTGCACGACCTGCCCGAGGCGGTTGCGAATCACGCGCTGCAAGCCTGGCGTGCCGCTGAGCCAGTGGTTGTAGGCCAGCTCCAGACCCTCCTGACCCTGATCGTTGATGTTGGTGAAACCCAGCACCTGCGCGGTGACATCACCGGTGGGGTAGTAGCGACGGTACTCGCGCTGCTTGTTGACGCCGGGAATCTTCAGCGCCAGCACCGCCTGCGCGGCGACCGGGTCCATCATGCGGCGCAGGTACACGAACTCCATGTTCGAGCGCTGCTCTAGGCGGCGCTGCAACTCGGCGGCATTCACATCCAGCGCCCTGGCCAGATCCGGGATGCGATCCGCGTGCGCCAGCAGCACCGGCGGATCGGCCCACAGCGAATCGACCGGCGTGGACACCGCCAGCGGCTCGCCGTTGCGATCGAAAATGCTCCCGCGCGAGACCGGAATCGGCAGCTCGCGCAGGAAGCGCATATCGCCCTGCTGCTGCAGGAACTCGCGGCGCACCACTTGCAGATCCACCGCGCGCGCCAGCAGCCCGACCCCGACCAGCGCCAGCAGCGCGAACACCAACGCCAAGCGCCAACGCACGCGCGGACCCCGTGCGCGCAAACGGGTCGACTGCGGCAGCTTCGGCGTCGGCTTCATTCGCGCACCATGCGAATTTGCGCCGGATCGGGATTGACCATATCCAGCTGGCTGCGCGCCACCGAGGCCACGCGCGCCGGATCGGCCCAGGTGGCATCTTCAAGCTCCAGCCGCCCGTACTCGATGTTGAGGTGATCGCGCGTGCTCTGCAAACCGGTAAGGCGGATGAACAACTCGCGGTTTTCGTTGCGCGCCCACACTACCGCGATCGCGCTGACCAGCACTGCAAGCAGCAGCAGCCAGGTCACCACGCGTCCGATGACGCCGTTCATGCGCGTTTCTCCGCGATGCGCAGTACCGCCGAGCGCGCGCGCGGATTGCGCGCCACTTCCTCCGCGCTGGCGAAGTGCTTGCGCCTGACCGCGCGCAAAGCGCCCAGTACGGGTGTCGGTGCCGGCAGACCGCGCGCCACGCGCGGCAGGTCGGGGCCGCGGATGAATTGCTTGACCAGGCGATCTTCCAGCGAGTGAAAACTGATCACCGCCAGACGTCCGCCCGGCTTCAGGCAAGTGCTGGCGGCGTCAAGCCCTTGCTGCAACGCGTCCAGTTCGCCGTTGATGTACAGACGCAGCGCCTGGAATGTACGCGTGGCCGGATGCTTGCCAGGCTCGCGCCGGCCGATCGCGCGCTGTACCAGTTGCGCCAATTGCAGGGTGCGTGTCAGCGGCTGCTCGGCGCGCGCCTGCACGATCGCCTGCGCGATGCGACGACTCATGCGCTCCTCGCCGTAACGCCACAGCGCCGCCGCGATTTCCTCGGCATCGGCCTGCGCCAGAAACTCGGCGGCGCTGAGGCCCTGCGTCGGGTCCATGCGCATGTCCAGCGGGCCATCGGCCATGAAGCTGAAACCGCGCACGGCCTGATCGAGCTGCGGCGAGGACACGCCCAGGTCCAGCAATACGCCATCCAGTCCGGCCTGCGCTGCATCCCACTCGCCCAGCGCGGCGAAACTGCCGTGACGAATCTGCACGCGTGCATCATGGGCAAACCGCGCGCGCGCCGCGGCGATGGCCTCGGGGTCGCGATCCAGCAGCAACAGGCTGCCGTGTGGCCCCAGCAGTTGCAGGATCTCGGCTGCATGGCCACCGCGACCATAGGTGCCATCAAGATACGTTCCATCGGCGCGCACACCAAGTCCGACGAGCACCTCGGCAAGCATGACCGGGATGTGTTCCTGTGCCGACATGATCGCGGCTCCTCGCGCCGCCACTGCTCAGAGCCTCAGCGCGGACATGTCCGCACTGATTTCATCCTCGCCGATGGTCTGGCGGATCTTGGCGACATGCGCCTGCTCGCTCCACAGCTCGAACTTGCTGCCCATGCCCAGCAGCACCGCACGCTTTTCGATGCCCGCGGCGGCACGCTGGCTGGCCGGCAACAGCACGCGCCCGGCGCTATCCAGTTCCAGCGCAGCGGCGGCACCAACCAATTTCATTTGCAGCGCGCGATGCACGGCTTTGACGCTGGGCAGCGCGTTGACCTGATCGCGCACCTGCTCCCAGGCGCTGGCCGGAAACAGCCACAGGCAACCCTGCTCGAAGGGGTTGTAGGCGCTGACCAAGTGGTTGTCGCAGACGCGCGCAACCAGCTCGCGGTAGGCGGTGGGGATCGCCAGCCGTCCCTTGTCGTCAACCGTGATGGCCGTTTCACCCTGGAACACTTGCCCACCTTTCCCCACGTTTTCACACTAATCGCCACCTTAGTCTCAGGTTTTGCGACTGTCAATGGGTTTTTGCCTTGCAGATCAAGGACTAATGGGCGGGCTGGCAAATTTCATGCAATCCCTGAGAAAACATCGCAAGACGTATGAAATTATTGGAAAATGATCGCAGACCATCCGCGTGCAGCGACCTGCGTACGGCGCGCAAGACCTGAATTGAGTCACAGCGTCGCGGTGGACGAGTGCGCAACAGAAAATGGCGCACAACTCGACGCGCAAACCCCGCAAGGCGCATGGCCTGAACGTCGGGCGTGTGTGAGAAAGATTAAAGAAGAAAGATTAAAGAAAAGAAGAAGGAGTCGGCCCGTAAGCCGGGTTCTGTTCTAGACAGTCATTCCTCTAGGCCTGACGTCGCCGTCAGGCTCCAGCAGCCAACCCGGAAGCGGCGCGGGCACGCCATCGCCTCCCTATTTGGCCTTGCTCCAGGTGGGGTTTGCCGTGCCACGTGGCGTTGTCCCCACGCGCGGTGCGCTCTTACCGCACCGTTTCACCCTTGCCACGCATGTCTTGCGACACCGTTCGGCGGTTTGTTTTCTGTTGCACTTTCCGTCGGCTCGCGCCGCCCAGGCGTTACCTGGCACCTTGCCCTATGGAGCCCGGACTTTCCTCGGCGCTTGCGCGACGCGACTGCCCGGCCGACTCCATCGCGAAGTGTAGCCGACGTGTACTGCGCCTGCTGGCGTCACGCATCGGCGTCCGCCGCGCCGGCTTCGGCATACAGCGCGCGGCGCGGCGCGCCGGTGAACTCAGCGGCGATACGCGCGGCGCGCGCTGGCGCCAGTTCGCCGCGCAGCAGCGCATACAGGCGCCGACCCTCGGCCAGCGCCTGCGCCGCCCGCGCATTGTTGCCGCCGACAATCAGCACGATCTCGCCGCGACGCTGATCGGCATCCGCAGCCACGCGCGAGATGAGATCGCCGAGCGTGGCGTCGATTACCGTTTCGTGCAGCTTGGTCAGCTCGCGCGCCAGCGCTGCGGGGCGCTCGCTACCAAAGGCCGCGGCCAGATCGGCCAGCGCCGCTTCGAGTCGATGCGGCGCTTCGTAAAACACCAGCGTGCGCGCCTCGCCGGCGAGTTCGGCCAGACACTGCTGCCGCGCGCCGGCCTTGGCCGGCAGAAAACCCTCGAACACGAAACGCTTGCTGGGCAAGCCGGCCACAGACAACGCCGCGATCAGCGCCGCGGGTCCCGGCACTGGCGCCACGCGCAAGCCGGCCGCGCGTGCTGCACGCACCAGGCGGAAGCCGGGATCACTGATCAGCGGCGTGCCAGCATCGGAAACCAGCGCCAGATCCTCGCCCGCAGCAAGGCGCGCAAGTAGCGCCGCGACCACGCCGGCCTCGTTGTGCTCGTGCAGCGCCAGCAGCGGTGTGGCCAGACCGAAATGTTGCAGCAGATGGCGCGTATGGCGCGTGTCCTCAGCGGCGATCGCCACGACGCTGCCTAGTACTGTGCGCGCACGCGCGCTCAAATCATCGAGGTTGCCAATGGGCGTAGCCACCACCCACAGCGTGCCGCTTGCTGTTGCCATGCAGGTCTCCCTCGGGCGCAGTCGGGCGCGCACGTTCCGCTATCATCGCAAAGGCTATCTATGATTACGCGGATCCATGATGCGCTCATCGTCCATTTTGTTGCTCGCGCTGCTGCTCCTGCTGCTGGCCGGCTGCGCCTCCCTGGGTGGCCCGACCCCGGCGCAGCAGGCTGCCAACGCGCAAGCCGATGCGCTCTATCAGCGCGGTGACTATCAGGGCGCCGCGCGCACCTGGGACAACCTGAGCGCGCAAAGCCCGAGCAGCAATCAGGGCAACGACTATCGGTTGCGCGCCGCCGATGCGTGGTATGTCGCTGGTCAACACGCGCGCGCCGCGCAACTGCTGGCCACGGTGGATGGTGCGCGCCTGCGCGCGCTGGATGCCACGCGCTACAACCTGCTCAAGGGTGAGCTGGCGCTGGCGCACGACCCGCAGCAAGCGCTGGCCATCGCCGCGATGCTGCCGCGCACGCTGCCACCGGCCCTCGATCTGCGCGCCGCGCGCCTGCAAGCCGAAGCGGCCGGCGCGCTGGGCGATCGCTGGGCGTCGGCGCGTGCGCGCGTGCGCATGGACAACTTGCTCAGCGGCAAGGCGCGGCAGCGGAACGCGCGCGACATCGAGCGCATGCTGGTGGCACTGGGCGTGCCGACACTGCAGAAGCAGGCCAGCGAATTGCCCGCAGGCGATCCCATGCTGCCGTGGCTGGGACGCGCGCTGCATCGGCTTGGCAGCGCCCTGCCCAAAAATCTGCCGCAACTCATGCGGCCGGCCGGCACCGTCATTACGCAAGGTGGCGGCTCCACGCAAGAGGGTTTCCATGCCTACCGCCAGATCGCGCTGCTGCTGCCACTCAGCGGTCCGCTGAAAGTCGCCGGTGAAGCGGTTGCCGAGGGTTTTCTCACCGCTTACTTCAACACGCCGCAAGCGCAGCCGCGGCCACTACTGCGCGTATACGACACGCAGGGCACCCCGACGGGCGCCCTGGCGGCCTACCAGCAGGCGCAGAGCGACGGCGCTGATCTGGTGGTGGGGCCGCTGGCGCGCGATGCCGTCGCCGCGTTGTTCGACAGCAACCCCGCGCTGCCGGTGCTGGCGCTGAATCATCCGGACAGCACCGTCAATCCGCCACAGGGCAGCGCCGAGTTCGGCTTGATGCCCGCGAACGATGGCACCCAGGCCGCCGCGCGCATGCTGCAACAGGGCATCCATAGCGCCGTGGTATTCATCGCCGGATCGGACAACGAGCAGCGCGCCGCGCAGGCGTTCAAGGCGCAATTCGAGGCGGGTGGCGGTGATGTGCTGACGGTACAAACGCTGCCGCAGGGCACGGTCAACTACGCCAATGAAATCCGCAACGCCATGCCCGGGCTCGGCGCCAACGGCGGGATTTTCATCGCCGTGCCACCGGAAACCGCGCGCCTGCTGATGCCGCAGATCCGCGTGGCGCGACTGCGCCAGCCGGTGTTCGCCAGCGTGCAGGTTTATGGTGGATCGTCCAATGCGCTGGACAAGGATCTGGACGGCGTGCAGTTTCCCGATGCGCCGTGGCTGTATGACGCGCAACCTGGACTGCCGGTACGCGCCAGCCTGATGCGCGATCTGCCCGTGGTCGCGGGACGCGGTGCGCGCCTGTTCGCCTTCGGCATGGATGCGGATCTGCTCAGCCCCTACTTCGTCTGGCTGCAACAGCATCCGGGCAGCTACGTCGCTGGTGCCACCGGTCAGCTCAGCGTTGATGCACAAGGTCACGTGCAGCGCACGCCGATCTGGGTGCAATTCAATAATGGCGTGGCCACGCCAATGGCCGGCACGCTCAATCTGAGCGCACCGACGCAGTGACCGCGGCCGCGCCCACGTCGCGGCAATGCCTGGGCGCCGCCGGCGAGGCCGCGGCGCTGAAGCGACTCGAGGCCGCGGGGCTCAAACCGGTGGCGCGCAATTACCACAGCCGCCATGGCGAGATCGACCTGATCATGCTCGATGGCGCCACGCTGGTATTCGTGGAAGTGCGCGCGCGCGGCAACCCTCTCGGCGGTGGCGCGCTGGCCTCGGTGGGCGTAACCAAGCAAGGGCGTTTGCTGCGCGCCGCCGCCGAGTTTCTGGCGTCGTTTCCGGCGCACGCGCAGCGCACCTGCCGCTTCGACGTGGTCGGCTACGAGGGCCACGGCAGCGCGGCGCGCTGCGAGTGGGTGCGTCAGGCATTCGAGGCGCATTGACACGCATGCGGCGCACGGCGCACATGCCGCAAACGCCTTGTTTGCGGAAGATCGTGCAGGCGTGGCCTGGGTGATCACCAAGGTGATGCGCGTGTCGGGTGCAGAAACCACCAGCGTCTGCGCCAGCATGTTCATCGGCCAGATCGAGGTGCCACTGACCATCAAGCCGTACATCAAGCACATGACCGCAGCCGAGCTGATGACGGTGATGATCGATGGCATGGCGCGCATCGCCGGCTCGGTGATTGCCGCTTGTGTCGGCCTGCTTGGACGATCGGGTAGGGAGCCCATGAACCACGGCTTCCATCAGACCGCTTTCCTGCTTCTTCTCCGCTTGCGTCCACAGGTGGTTCGCCGCTGCCGTCCCGGCACTCGGCACTGATACCACCGCCTACTCGCGTTCTCTCATGTTCGGCCCATCGGCCCGTATCAGCACCTACGCCCCGCAGGAAGTCCCCTTGGGGGATGGCTTCGGCTGACTTCTGCACACGCATCCCGGCACCTCTCGATGCCGGTACCCTCTTGACACCCGTGCCGATCGCCCCGGGTATGACACACCCACCTTCATGCTCATGCCCGTCGGATCTACATCACAGCGTTCCGTGCAAGGGGCGGGCTTTGACGATATTTGCCGCCTCACCCCATTGTGCCGCCTCCTAGCCGCTTCCTGTTCCCCGGATCAAGTCTGGGGCAGGCTACGGCCAGCGCTTTGCCTTCCGCTTCCTCCAGATTCACAGTCGTCCGCAACGCCCTTGCCGTTCGGCTAACTCTTCCCCTTGCCGGGCGAGTAGAGGACCTGCACCTCCAAGTGAGTGCGCGCCGCCGGGCGCACAAATGAAAGGCGGCCCGAAGGCCGCCTCATGAACATGCATTACCCGCGCGCGTTATTTCAAGCCGTCGTTGAGAATGCGCGGCGTGACGAAGATCAACAGTTCGTCCTTGGAATTAATGCGGCTGGTGTTCCGAAACAGCGCGCCCAGGCCCGGGATATCGCCCAGCAGCGGCACCTTGGTAACCGTGTTGCTCTTGGTCACGTCGGTGATGCCACCGAGCACCACGGTCTGGCCGTTGTCGAGAAGCACGCCCGTCTGGATCTGGCGCGTGCTGATCTCTGGAACCTGTCCACCACCCGGATTGTTGATGAAACCCGTCAAGTCATCCTTCTTCACATCCAGCTCCAGGTAGATACGACCATCCGCGGTGATGGTTGGCGTGACCTGCAACTGCAGCACGATATTCTTGAACTGCACTGTCGCGGTACCCGCACCTGCACCGAGCGCTCCACCGGGTGCGTTCTGATAAGTGACATAGCCAACCTCCTGGCCCTGCTTGATGGTCGCCATCTGCTGGTTGGCGGTGATCACGCGCGGACTGGAGATGGTATCGCTCTTGCCCTCGGTTTGAGCGGCCTGCAATTCAAGGTTGAGCAGATAGTTGGAACCCAGGATAGCCAGCCCGAAACTTCCCGCAGGAGTGGTGATCGGCAAGTTGACGTTGAGCCCGCCCGGAAAGGTGATGGCCGGCGGCAAGGTGGGCTGCGGTGCGGTGCCACCCGTCTGGGTCGCATATTGCTGATTGAGGCTGTTCTGCGCGATGACTGTATTCTGCGCCGCGATGCTGTTGAGCAGGCTGGTGTTGCTGCCAGTTGAATCGCTCGTGGATAGCAATTGTCCGCTCGGGTTGGCCATGAAACCGCTGGCGCCGAATTGCGCGCCCAGCTCGCGCGTGAAACTGTTGCTGGCGATAACAATGCGCGATTCGATCAGTACCTGTTTGACCGGGCGATCCAGCACCGCGACCAGCGCACGAATCTCACGAATCTTCTCAGGAATGTCACTGACGATCAGCGTGTTGGTACGGTTGTCAAACGTGACGCTGCCGCGCGACGACAGGAAGCCGCGGTTGGCGTTACTGCTCGCCCCTCCTCCCGCGGTGTTCTGCAGGCTCTTTTGCGTCAACATCTGCGCGATGGTCGAGGCCTTGCCATAGCTGATCGGGATGTAATCGGTAACCAGCGGTGCGGCTTCCTCGGCTTGCATGCGCGTTTCCGCCTTGGCGCGCTCGTAGGACGCCAGCTCGGACTGCGGCGCCACCCAGATGACGTTGCCGTCACGCTGCATGCCAAGGCTCTTGGCGCGCATGATCACGGCCAGCGCCTGATCCCAGGGGACGTTGACCAGGCGCAGGGTGACACTGCCACCAACGCTGTCGGAAGCCACGATGTTGAGATTGGACACATCGGCGATCAACTGCAGCGCTGAACGCGTGGGGATGTCCTGGAAGTTGAAAGTGACGCGTGCGCCGGTGTACTTGGGCTCGGCTCCCGTAACATTGCCGATGACACCGGCAGCCTTCTGCACCTGCTTGGGTGCGATCTCGACCACGTACTCGTCACCGCTCTGGTAGGCCGATGGCTCAAACGCCCCGCGCGCCGCGATTTCCATGCGCGCGCCATTGCCCTGGGGGCGTGTGGTGACGTTAGTGACGGGCGTGGCGAAGTCGTTCACATCGAGCCGTTGCGCCAACTTGGGGGGCAGCGTGGCGTTGGCGAAATCGACGATCATGTGATCGCCCGAGCGATGCATGTCGACGTTGGCGCCGGTGCCGCTGAAGCGGATGATCACCTGCCCGGCGCCGTCCTTGTTGCGCTGGAAATCGATGTTGGCGATGGCCAACGAGTTGGTATTGGGCAGGGCCTTGCTCGGATTGCCCACTGCATCGGAGGCCAGCGTGCCGCCATTGCCGCTGCCGATCGCGAGAATCAGCCTGTCGCCCTCAACGCGTGTGGTGTAGCCGGCGTGCTGAAACAAATCGACGACGATGCGCGTGCGCCCACCCGCGGCCACCGCGGTGACGCTGGAGGTAGCACCACTACCGACATCAAGCCGACGCTTGGCCAGCGCCAATGAGGTGCCGTCCAGATCCACAGCGATGCGCGGTGGATTGTTGGTAGTGAATATCTTTGGCTGCGGTGGCACCCCGTCAAATTGCAAGGTGACATCCACCTTGCCTCCGGGCAGAGCCTGATAGCTCATGCCCTTGAGGGTGCCGGCCTGCGCACCCATGGGCAGCGCTGCGAGCAGCAGCACGGCCAACAGTGCGGCCACGCGGGCGCGCCAGGCGTGTGCGTTCTTGCGAATGGCTTGCGTCGTCATGTACATCACCCCCACAGGGTCCTCATTGCTCGCTCATCGCGATTTCGGCCTTGCGCTCCATCCAGCCGCCATTGCCGTTCGGTACCAGTTCGGTCAGATCGACTTGACCCGGCGTGACCTTGGTGATCCGCCCGTCGCTCTGACCCATGTAATTGCCGATCACGACGCGATGGATCACGCCGGTCGGATCCTTGATCAAGGCCTGTGCATCCGGGCCAGTACCGATGGTGCCGACCATCCTCAGCGAATCCAGCGGGAACATCTCCAGCGGTTGCTTGGGACGGTTGGCATCAGGGCGCGGGCCATTGCTGTTGTAGCCCCCAGCTTCCAAGGGGCTTGGGCTGAACGGGTCACGCAGGCTCTGATCCTTGTATGTGAAGCTCTCGAAGGTCTTGATCACCGGCAGCGGCGGCAGCGGTGGGCCTTTCTTGGCCTTTTCCTGCGCGACCCACGCATGCAAATCGGATGTGCCGCGCGTGCAACCACCCAGGGCAACCAGCACCGCGCAGATCACCAGCAATCGGGCAAGCAGTTTGTACATGGTCACTTGCCTCCCTTGCCAGCCTCGGCTCGATCCTTGGCCCCTTCATCTTCCTCAAGATAACGGTAGGTGCGCACGGTACCTACAAGCTGCAGCAGACCACTGGGCGCCTTGCTGCCAGCTGCGGCCGGCAATGGCGTCAGCGAGACATTGTGCATGGTCAGGATCACCACACGCGGCAGCGAGGCTACGCCACTGATGAAGGTGCCGAACTGGTTGTAGGTACCGATCATCTTCAGCTTGATCGGCTTCTCGGCGTAGAACTCCTTGACCGATTCCGGCTCGGGCTGGAACAGATCGGTCTGCAGACCCGCCGAAAGCGCCGTTTGCGAGATGTCCACCAGCAGTTCGGGCATTTCAGTCTTGCTGGGCAACTGGCGCAGCATCTGGCGCAGCATGTCCTGCATTTCGGAGAGTTGCTTCTTCAGCGCATCAAGGTTGACTGCACGCGCCTGTTCCTTGACAAATTGTTGCTTGAGCTGGTCTTCCTGGCTGGCCAGCGAGCTCAGATTGTCCTGCTGGTTGCTGATATGAAACCACCAGCCAAAGAACAAGATCACCACCAGAACGAGCACGGTGAACGTGGTTTTGACCGTGTTCGGCCACGCACCAATGTTGTTGCGGTCGAGATTGCGGAAATCGTCGAGGAAACTCACGGCTGCGCTCCAGACTTGACGACTCCAAGCTTGCCGGCTGCAGGCTTTCGTGCAGTCGTCGCGGCGACGCGCTGCGATGCCGGCACCGTTGTTCTGGCCGCGCCAGCCATTGCCACAGGCACAGATGGCACGGCCTCTGCCGCAACGCTCTGGCTGCCGGCAGGGGCCATGCCGCTGGCGTCACTCTTGGGAATGCCGAGTTTGACTACAAGGCCAAATTCGTAGGGCATGCGTGAGTCGCCAGCCTTCTTCTCGGTCTTCTTAAGATCGGCCGCGCCCAGCCACGGCGAGGCCTCGAGGTTGCGCATGTAATCGGCCACCGCCGCGTTGGACTGTGCGACGCCATCCAGCGTGAGTAATTCACCCTTTTGCGCCATCGAGGTCAGGCGCACCGATGCAGGCGTGCGCTTCACCAGTTCATCGAACAGATGCACCATCTGCGAGCGATTGGCCTGCAGATCCTCGATGATTTTCTTGCGCGCCAGCAGGCGGTCACGCACCTTGTCCAGATTCTTGATCTGCTCGTTCTCAGCCTTGAGCTGCGTGATCTGGCCCTGCAGGTAGGCGTTGCGATCAGTCTGGTTGTCGATGCGCATACCCATCCACATCGACCAGCCGATCACCAGCAGCACGGCGACGGCTGCGGCCGCGCCGAGCTGCATGAAAAATTCGCGCTCGCGCTGCTTGCGCCGTTCAGCGCGCCAAGGAAGTAGGTTGATGCGCGCCATCAGTCGAAGCTCCTCAGCGCGAGTCCGCAGGCGATCATCAGCGCCGGAGCATCCTGCGCCAATGCCTGTGGCGAAACCTTCGGCGCCAGCGCCATGCTGGCCAGCGGATTGGCCACGCAACACGGCACACCAAGCTGCTCCTCGATCATTTCGCTAAGCCCGGCGATCGCCGCGCTGCCACCCGCGAGCACCACCTGATCGACCTTGCTGTGCTCGCTGCTGGCGTAGAAAAACTGCAGCAAGCGGCTGACCTGCTGGATCACCGCTTCCTTAAACGGCTCCAGTACTTCGATCTCGTAGGACTCGGGCAAACCACCCTGACGCTTGGCCAGACCGGCTTCCTCGTAGGACAAACCATAGCGACGCATGATTTCGTCGGTGAGCTGCTTGCCGCCGAACACCTGCTCGCGTGAGTAGATCGAGCGCTGGCGGCGCAGCACGATCAGCGTGGTCATGGTGGCGCCGATGTCCACCAATGCGATCACGCTGTCGCGGCTGACCGAGAGCTGGTCGGCGATCAGGCCGAAGGCATTCTCCATGGCGAAGGCCTCGACATCGATAACCTTGGCGGTGAGCCCGCCCATGTCCAGCGCGGCCACGCGCATGTCGACATTTTCGGTGCGCGAGGCAGCCAGCAGCACCTGCACCATCTCGGGGTTGTCCCTGACCGCGCCAAGCACTTCAAAATCAAGGCTCACTTCCTCGATCGGGTAAGGAATGTACTGGTTGGCCTCGGCCTGAACCTGGCTTTCCAGATCGTCCTCGCCCAACTCGGCGGGCATGGTGATGGTGCGCGTGATCACCGCCGAGCCGGCTACTGCAGCGGAGGCGTGCTTGATCTTGCTGCCGGAGCGAGCCACCGCGCGGCGGATGGCTTCGCCCACGGCCTCGACTTCAACAATGTTTTTTTCCACCACCGCGTTGGGCGGCAGGGGCTCGACGGCGTAATGCTCGACGCGATAACGGGTTCCAGCCTGGCTCAGCTGGAGCACCTTGACGGCGGTCGAACTGACGTCCACGCCAATCAGAGGCGCCGACTTTGGAGTGAACAAGCCCACCGGAATTCCCCTTCCCACGCGCCCTTACGAGCGAAATGTGTGCTGATACCTTAGATCAAGTCTTAACTCTTTGGCAACGCCCCCTGAACTGCATAGCTGCGAGCCGCTTCACAATTCTTTGCAAAGCCGCGCTTTGCGCGCACCCCCAAAGCCAATGCGGCCGCACCTGCGCGGTGTCGATCCACAATACACGACCGCGCGCGCGGGGTCTCGCTGCGGTGCCAAAGCCTGCAGCAAAGCCCTCTATACTGCGCGGCTTCACAGAGTCCGCCCTTTGGCGGTCACCGATCCCGTCCGATGCGCCTGCTGCTGCGACTGTTGAAATGGTTCGTGATCCTGGGATTCGTCGGTGCCCTGGCCGGCGCGGCCGCGCTGGGTATCGCCTACTGGATACTGGCGCCACGCCTGCCCGCGGTGTCATCGCTGAAAGATGTGCAAATGCAGGAACCGCTGATGGTGTACTCGTCGGACGGCAAGCTGATCGCCAGTTTCGGAGAGACCAACCGCATTCCGGTGACGTTTCAACAGATTCCACCGCTGCTGCGCGATGCATTCTTGGCGGCCGAGGATGCGGATTTCTATCACCACCCTGGCGTCGATTTCGTCGGCACCGCGCGCGCGGCGTTCGAGGTGCTGATCCACGGCGGACACAAGGTCCAGGGCGGCAGCACCATTACCCAGCAGGTGGCGCGCAATTTCTTTCTCAGCCCGGAGAAAAGCTACACGCGCAAGATCATGGAGTGGTTTCTGGCGTTCCGCATCGAGGACGAGCTGAGCAAGAACGATATCCTCACTCTGTATCTCAACAAGATTTTTCTCGGCCATCGCGCCTATGGCGTGGCGGCAGCGGCGCAGTACTACTACGGCAAGACCCTCGATCAACTGACCCTGCCCGAGTGCGCCATGCTTGGTGGCTTGCCACAGGCGCCCTCGGCAGCCAATCCGGTAACCGATCTCAAACGCGCGATGGTGCGCCGCAATTACGTGCTCAGGCGCATGTACGACGTGGGTTTCATCAAGCGCGACCAGTACGAGAAAGCGCTGGCTACACCGGACGACGCGTTCCCGCACGAGCCGCCGATCCAGGTCGAAGCGCCCTACGTGGCGGAGATGGCGCGCCTACTCGCCGTGCAAAAGCTGGGCAACAAGGCGCTGACCGATGGCTACACGATCTACACCACGATCAATGGGCACCTGCAGGATGCCGCCAACATCGCGGTACGCCACGAAATGCTGTCCTACAGCCGCCGTCACGGCTGGTTCGGGCCAGAATCGCACATCGAGTTGCCGACCACGCCCGATCCTGCGCTCTGGTCGAAGGCGCTCAGCACGCTGTATCCGATTGCCGGTCTGCAACCGGGCCTGGTCACCGACAGCAACGCCAGCATGGCGCACGTGTATCTGCAAAACGGTCAGACCGTGGTGCTGGACCTGAAGGCCGTGGCTTGGGCGCGGCGCTATGTCAACGAAAACCGCACCGGACCCGCGCCCAGGGCCGTGGACCAGGTGCTCAAGCCCGGCGATATCGTGCGGGTGGCCATCGACGATCAAGGCCACTGGCAATTGGCCGAGATTCCCAAGGCGCAGGCCGCGCTGGTATCACTGCGTCCTGACGATGGCGCCATCATCGCGCTTGTCGGTGGCTTGAGCTACACGCTCAGCCAGTTCAACCGCGTCACCCAAATGGCGCGCCAACCCGGCTCCAGCTTCAAACCATTCCTGTACTCGGCGGCGTTCCAGCGCGGCTTCACCCCGGCCTCGGTGGTCAACGATGCGCCACTGATCTTTGCCGATCCATCGGCCAAGAACGGCGAGTGGACCCCGGCCAACGACACCGATACGTTCCAGGGTCCGACGCGCCTGCGCGTGGCTTTGGCGCAATCGAAAAACCTGGTCACCATCCGTCTGGTCGATGCCATCGGCATCAACTACGCGCGCCAGTACGCCACGCGCTTCGGCTTCGCGCTGGATCAGATTCCCGACAATTTGTCGATGGCACTGGGCACTGCGTCAGTGTCGCCACTGCAGATGGCGCGTGGCTACGCGACGTTCGCCAACGGCGGCTTCCTGATCGATCCTTACTTCATCCAGCGCATCGACAACCGTGATGGTCATGCCGTATTTGTGGCTGATCCGCTGCGCGCCTGCCGCGATTGCGCGCAGCGCCTGCTGGCTGACACGACGCCGAAGCCCACGCAATCGCCACCATCCTCGCCCGTCGTACCCGCCACACCAGCGCCGGGGGGCAGCAGTGGCCTGCCACCGATGCCGGGAGACATGACGGTGCTGGTGCCGGCGCCGGCCAACGGCGCGCCGCCGCCGCCGCGCCTGGCGCCACGTATCATCGGACCGCGCAACGCCTACCTGATCGCATCGATCATGCAATCGGTGATTCGCAGCGGCACGGGTCAGGCGGCCATGTCGCTGGGGCGTACCGATCTGTCCGGCAAGACCGGCTCCACCAACGATTACCGCGATGCTTGGTTCGGCGGCTACAACGCCAAACTGGTGACCACGGTCTGGGGTGGCTTCGATAATTTCAGCTCGCTCGGTCACGCCGATGGCCATCCCGAGTTTGGCGCTTATGTGGCGCTGCCGATCTGGATCCGCTACATGAAGGTGGCACTAGCCGGCACGCCGCCCGCGCCCGAACCGATGCCGCCGGGTATCGTCACCGTGCTGATCAACCGTGATACCGGCCTGCCCGCGTTGCCCAGCAATCCGCTGGCCATGCCCGAGGTGATGCGCATCGAGGACTACGAGCGCCTCAAGCAGCAGGCGCCGCTGGACGCCAAGCACGATCAGGCCAAGTCTTACGACGTGTTCTGAAATTCGCGGCACGCGCGTTGCGCCACTGCTGGCATGCCGGCGCGCGAATTGCGATGATCGGCTCAGCCCACTGCCGGAGCGGTCAATGCCTCGTCTCCATGGCCACCACACTGCACGCGCCCAAGGCAATCGACAACAACTGCGGCGGCGCATCGCGATCGAAGCGGCACGCTTGATGAGCGAACATGGGCTGCGCGACTACCACCGCGCGAAACTGCGCGCCGCCGAACGCCTCGGCATCCACGATGACCAGGCGCTGCCACGCAACGACGAGATCGAATCGGCGCTGCGCGAGCATCAGCGCCTGTTTCTGGGCAACAGTCAGCTCGAGGCGCTGCATGCGCGACGTCTGGCAGCGCGCGAGGCGATGCGGTTTCTGCAGCGTTTCGAGCCGCGACTGGTCGGCGCGGTGCTGGAGGGCACCGCCGACCAGCACTCCGCCGTGTGCCTGCACCTGTTCAGCGATACGCCCGGCGAGGTCGAGCAGTTCCTGTCCGAGCGCGGTATCCGCTGCGAGTTGCGCGAACGCAGGCTGCGCATGGATCGCGAGCGCGATCTGGCGATCGAGGTGCTGCTGTTCATCGCAGACGGCATCGCGTTCGACCTCAGCGTGCTGCCGCGCGCCGGCCTGCGCCAGGCACCATTGGATCGTATCGGTCAGCGCGCCATGCAGCGCGCCTCGCTGGGCGCACTGGAAGCGTTGCTGCAAGCAGCCTCCGGCGCCAGCTTGATGGATTGCGATGCGCGAAAATCTCCACGCTCATCCACGGCGTGAAGTGTTGCCGGCGCGCCTCAGCGCGTCGTGATCGGGCGATAGTCGCGCTTGGTGGCTCCGGTATAAACCTGCCGCGGACGGCCGATCTTGGTGTCGGCGGTTTCGTGCTGCTCGATCCAGTGCGAGATCCAGCCCGCGGTGCGCGCGATGGCGAACATCACCGTGAACATTTCCTTGGGAATGTTCAGTGCCTTGTAGATCAGGCCCGAGTAGAAATCGACATTCGGATACAGCTTGCGCTCGACGAAATAATCGTCCTTCAGCGCCACGCGCTCGAGTTCCAGCGCCACGTCCAGCAATGGGTCGGATACACCCAGGTCGGCCAGAACTCTGTGGGTCATTTCACGGATGATCGCCGCGCGCGGGTCGTAGTTCTTGTAAATGCGATGACCAAAGCCCATCAGGCGGAAGCCGGAGTTCTTGTCCTTGGCCTTGGCCACGATGCTGCCCACATGTTTTGCATCGCCAATTTCCTCCAGCATCTTCAATACCGCCTCGTTGGCGCCGCCGTGTGCCGGTCCCCAGAGCGCGGCAATGCCGGCGGCGACACTGGCGTAAGGGTTGGCGCCGGTGGAGCCAACCAGACGCACCGTCGAGGTGGAGGCGTTCTGTTCGTGATCGGCGTGCAGGATGAACAGCAGATCCAGCGCCTTGGCCGCGGTCGGATTGAGCGCCAATGGCTCGCTGGGCACCTCGAACATCATGTGCAGGAAGCGCGTGCAGTATTCAAGATTGTTGCGCGGGAAACGCATCGGCCAGCCGACCGAATAGCGATAGCAGGCCGCGGCGATGGTCGGCATCTTGGCGATCAGGCGGATCGCCGCAAGACGCCGCGCGGTTGGATCCTCGATGTCGATCTTGTCGTGATAGAACGCCGACAACGAAGCGATCGAAGCGCACACCATGGCCATGGGATGCGCGTCGTGGTGAAAGCCGCGCAGGAAGTGACGAATCGACTCATGCATCATCGAGTGATGCGTCACCTCATTGTCGAAGGCGTCGAACTGCGCTTGATTCGGCAACTCACCATGCAGCAGCAGGTAAGCCACTTCCAGAAAGCTGGACTGCTTGGCGAGCTGCTCGATCGGATAGCCGCGGTACATCAACACGCCGGCATCGCCATCGATGTAAGTGATGGCGCTGCGACAGCTGGCCGTGGACATGAAGCCGGGGTCGTAGGTGAAGCAGCCGGTATCGCGGTAGAGCTTGCCGATATCGAGCGCGGCTGGGCCGACGCTGCCGGTGACGGCGGGCAGCTCGGTGCTGCTGCCGGTGGACTCGTTGATGAGCTTGTAGGTGGACACGCAAGGTCTCCTTTGCTGCGGACGCCGGGAGCGGAAATACGCGGGGAGCAGGCGCCGGGTGGGGGGCGGACGGACAAGACCGCGCAATTTGCACAACGGTGGTGTCACACGGGCACGCAGCCCGCAAATCCGTCGCGAATTATCGCACAGCGCGCTGCGGTGCAGCAGCAAAAACGACAACGCCGGCACGAGGCCGGCGTTGCAACGAACATCAATTCGGAGTGCGGCGGTGCATGAAACTCAGACGCGCACGCAACCGGCGACTAGTGTCAGGGTCAGGCCTTGCCGCCCGCGGCGTAGCGCTTGCGGAACTTGTCCACGCGACCGCCCACGTCAAGCACTTTGTGCTTGCCGGTGTAGAACGGATGCGAGGCCGAGGAAATTTCCAGCTTGACCAGCGGGTATTCCTTGCCATCCTCCCACTTGATCGTGTCCTTGGTGCTGATCGTGGAACGGGTGAGAATGGCGAAGTTGGCGGTCACGTCCTGGAACACGACCTCGCGATACTGGGGATGAATGTCGGGCTTCATGACGGGTTCGCGCTCAAAAGGACAAGGAAAAGATCGCTATGATAGCCCGCTGTGCCAGCCACGGGCAAGCGTGTTGATCCTGTCCGGGGCGTGCGACCGGATCACCCGGTTCGCGCACCCAGTGCCGCTGCCACCAGTTGCTCGAAACCGGGCTGATCCACGGCCAGCACGATGCGCGCATTGGCCACCGCACCGGTGCGGCGCTGCCAGTCCACCACGGTGGCGCCGCGCGTCAGGCCGCCACCCAGTTCCACCGCGACCGCGCGCTCCTCGGCGTTGATGATCAGCTCGGGACGCAGCGCCACCGCCATCGCCAGGGCATCGGCGGCGATGATGCCCGGGCGTCGCTGCGCGCGATTGAAGGCGCGTGCCTTGCGCGAGATCGCTGCAAAAAACGCCGCGCGTGTGTCACCCCCGGCCAACCAGTGCTCGAAGCGCTCGAAATCCAGCGCATGGCGCAGCGTCAACTCCCAATCGACCAGATCAAACCGCGGCCAGCGTGAAAACACGATGTGCGCGGCCTCCGGATCGAAACCGAAATTGAATTCGGCCGCCACGCTGGTGTTGCCCTGCCCGGTCACCGCGCCGCCCATCACCACCAGGCGCGCGACGCGACTGGGCAATTGCGGGTCAAGACTCAGCGCCAGCGCCAGATTGGTCAGCGGACCCAGCGCCACCACCACCAGCTCGCCGGCGTGCGCATGGCTGAGACGCAGCAGCGCCAGCGCCGCGTGCTCGTTGTGCGCCGTGCGCCGCGCGGGCAAGTAGCCGGTGTCACCAAAACCATCGGCGCCATGCACGAACGCGGCATCGGCGGCGCGGCGCACCAGCGGCTGCGGCGCACCGGGAAACACCGGCGTCGGCACCTCCAGCAATTCAACCAGTTTGAGCGCGTTGGCCGTGGTGTGGTGCAGCCCGACATTGCCCGCCGCGATGCCCAGACCAGCAACACCCGGTGCGCGTGCGTGCGCCATCAATATCGCCAGCGCGTCGTCCACGCCCGGATCGGTGTCGATGAACAGCATGTCCGGCTCCGTTGCAGGAATGCGTGCAGTCTATGGGACTGACTCAGGCCTGTGCGTAGCGCCGCGCGCTACCGAACCAGCGCTGCAAAATCAGCTCCGCGCGCCCGTGGTCGTCCTGCAGGAGCCGATCGGCCAGCTCGCGTACCATCGGCAACAGATCGGCGTCGCGCACCAGGTCGGCTACGCGCAGCGCCAGCAAACCCGTCTGACGCGTGCCCAGCATTTCGCCAGCACCGCGCAGTTTCAAGTCCATTTCGGCGATACGAAAACCATCGTTGCTCTCACGCAGCAGGCTCAGGCGCGCACGTGCGTTGACCGATAGCGGTGGCTGATACAGCAACACGCAATTGGACGCGGTGCTGCCGCGCCCGACGCGGCCACGCAACTGGTGCAACTGCGCCAAACCCAGGCGCTCGGCGTTTTCGATCACCATCAGGCTGGCGTTGGGCACATCCACGCCCACCTCGATCACCGTGGTCGCCACCAACAGCGCCAGTTCGCCGTGCTTGAACGCATCCATCACCGCCTGCTTTGCCGCCGGTTTCATGCGCCCGTGCACCAACCCGACGCGCAGCGTCGGCAATGCCGCGCTGAGCTCGACATGCGCGACCTCGGCGGCCTGCGCGGCGAGCACATCCGACTCCTCCACCAGCGTGCATACCCAATACGCCTGCCGGCCTTTGGCGCAAGCGTGACGGATACGCTCGACCACCTCGGCGCGGCGGCTGGCGGCAACGATGGTGGTTTGCACCGGCGTACGTCCGGGCGGCAATTCATCGAGCACCGAGATATCCAGGTCAGCATAAGCCGTCATTGCCAAGGTACGCGGAATCGGCGTCGCGGTGAGTACCAGTTGATGCGGCACTTCGCCCGCAGCGCTGCCCTTCTCGACCAGGCTCAGGCGCTGATGCACGCCAAAACGGTGTTGCTCATCGACGATGGCCAGGCCCAGATTGCGGAAACGCACGCCTTCCTGCATCAGCGCGTGCGTGCCCACACACACGGCTGCGCCCTCGGTCAGACGCGCCAGCGCCGCGTTGCGCGCGCGGCCTTGCACTTTGCCGGCCAGCCATAGCACCTCAATGCCCAGCGGCTGCAGCCAGGCAGAAAAACTGCGGTAGTGTTGTTCGGCCAGCAATTCGGTCGGCGCAGCCAAGGCCACCTGTCGGCCGCTGGCCACCACCACCAGCGCCGCCAGCGCCGCGACGATGGTTTTGCCCGATCCCACATCGCCCTGCACCAGTCGCAGCATCGGCCGCGGCGCGGCCAGATCGGCGAGGATTTCATCGAGCGCGCGCTGCTGCGCGCCCGTCAATGCATAGGGCAAACCCGCGCGCAACCGGCGCATCAGCGCACGACCATCGGCGCACACCGGCGCGACATGGCTGCGCGCGCGCTGGCGCAATTGGCGCAGAGCCAGATGCTGGGCCAGCAACTCCTCGAACGCGAGTCGGCGCTGCGCCGGATGCGTGCCGGCCAGCAGCGCCGCCAGGTCGTCATCGGGCGCGGGCTGATGCACGGCCAGCAGCGCGCTGCGCAGATCGGGCAACGCCAACGCGGCGCTGTCCACGGGCGGCAGCAGTTCCAGTTCCTCGGCGCACGGCAACTGCGCCAGCGCGCGCGTCACCAAACTCGCCATGCGTGCGTTGGTGATGCCCTCGGTCAACGGATACACCGCGCTGAGGTGCGTGGCCAGTTGCGGGGCCTGCGTGCCGAGCACGCGATAGCGCGGGTGCACGATCTCGAGACCCTGGTGACCCTCACGCACCTCGCCGTAGGCACGCACGCGCATGCCTGGCGCAAATTGTGCGGCCTGGACGCGGCGGAAATGGATGAAGCGCAGCACCAGCGCAGCACTGCTGCCATCCTCGATCGCCACCTGCAGTAGCGGACGAAAACGGAACCCGGTCTCGACTTGCGTGACCACGCCCTCGACCTGGGCGCGCTGCCCGGGCCGCAGCGCGGCGATGGGCATGACGCTGGTCAGATCCTCATAGCGCAGCGGCAGCGTGAACCAGAGATCCTGCAAGCATAGCAAGCCGCGCCGCGCCAGCGTTGCGGCCAGCACCGGACCAACCCCGGCAAGGCCGGAGAGGGGCCGCGCGCCCGTGGACAGCGCGCCGAGCGCGTGCTCAGCCGAGGACGAGGATGGCATCAGCCTCGACCCGCGCGCCGCGCGGCAGGGCCGCCACCCCCACGGTGGCGCGCGCCGGATACGGCGGCTGCAGCAGCGCCTCCATTACCTGATTGACCGCGGCGAAATCGTTGAGGTCGGTGAGGAAGATGCCGATCCGCACCGCCTGCTGCAGGCTGCCGCCGGCCGCGGCCGCGACCGCGGCAAGATTTGCGAACACCTGCCGCGCCTGCGCGCTGATATCGCCCTCGACCATCTGCCCGCTGCGCGGATCCAGCGGAATCTGACCGGAGAGATACACCGTATCGGCGACGCGCACCGCTTGCGAATAAGGCCCAATGGCGGCTGGTGCGTCGCTACTGCTGATGATGCTGCGCTTCATGGCATTGCTCGCAGATGGGGGTGACTTATCGAAACAATCGCCGCGCGCGCTGTCAAAGACAGCGCCACTTCGCGCCGTTGTGCTGCGCAGCGCGTGCGCTCAGACGGGATACCGGTATACGCCACTGACCACGCTGGCGCGGCGCACGCGGCGCATGACTTCGGCCAAGTGCTTGCGGTCACGCACTTCCAGCGCGAACAGCAAGGTCGCAGTCGCCAGATCGCGTTCGGAATATTCGACGTTCTCGATGTTGGTGCCGGTCTCGGCGATGGCGGCGGCCACGGTGGCCAGCACGCCGGGGCGGTTCTGCACCTCGATGCGCAGCTCGACGCGGTAATCACCCCGCGCCTCGCGGTCCCACTCGATCTCCAGACAACGCTCGGGCTGCTTGCGCAGTTCGGCGGCATTGGGGCATTCCACGCGATGCACGACGATACCCTTGCCCGCCGAGAGGTGTCCGAAGATCGCGTCGCCGGGCAGCGGATGACAGCAATTGCCGAAACTCAGCACGCCGCGTTCGGCACCACTGATGGTCAGGCGTTCGCGCGGCGCGGCCAGCAGCGTCTGTGTGTGTCCGCCGGCGAGTATCTTGAAGCGCTCCGCCACCGCGCCGGCCATGCGATTGCCCAATGCGATGTCGGACAGCAGTTCCTCCAGCCGCTTGTAGCGCATCTCGGCCAGCATCGCCTCCAGCGCCACGGCGGGAATGGTGTCAAGGCTGACCGAGCGCGCCACCAGTTCGCGATCCAGCATGCGGTGACCAAACTCGACGGCATCCTCGTGCTGCAGATGCTTGAGGTAATTGCGGATCGCGGTGCGCGCGCGCGCGCTGACCACGAACTCCAGCCACTGCGGCTTGGGCTGCGCCGACGGCGCGGTGACGATCTCCACCGTCTGCCCCGAGCAGAGGCGCGTGCGCAGCGGCGCGAAATGGCCATCCACTCGCGCCGTGACCGCGTGATCGCCGATGCCGGTATGCACCGCGTAGGCGAAATCCAGCGCGGTGGCATTGCGCGGCAGCGACAAAATGGCGCCGCGCGGCGTGAACAGGTATACCTCGTCGGGAAACAGATCGACCTTGACGTTTTCCAGCAGCTCCAACGATGACGCCGTGCCAGCCTCGCGGTCGGCCAGCCCCGCGATCCACTCATGTGCGCGCGCCTGCGCACCACTAGGCGCCGCGCCGGTCTTGTATGCCCAGTGCGCGGCGACACCGCGCACGGCGACCGCGTCCATATCCTCGGTGCGGATCTGAATCTCTATCGGCGCATTGAACGGCCCGAACAGCACTGTGTGCAGCGATTGATAGCCGTTGGCCTTGGGGATGGCGATGAAATCGCGAAAGCGCCCGTCCACCGGTTTGTACAAACCGTGCGCGGTGCCCAGTGCCTGATAGCAGTGCGCGACGCTGCTGGTGATCACGCGAAAGCCGTACACGTCCATGATCCCGGCTAGCGTCTTGTGCTCGGCGCGCATCTTCGAGTAGATGCTCCACGGTGTCTTGATGCGGCTGACCACGCGCGCGGCGATGCCCTCGGCAGCGAGACGCAGTGACAGCGCGCTCTCGATGCGCCCCATCGCCTCACGACGGTTGCCATGGCGGGCGCGGATGCACTCGGCAATGACGCGGTAACGATCTGGATACAGCGCTCGGAAGCACAGATCCTGCAGTTCGGCCTTGATCAGGCTCATGCCCAGGCGCTGTGCGATGGGTGCGTAGATTTCCAGCGTCTCGCGCGCGATGCGGCGACGCGAATCGGCGTCCTTGGCGACCAAGGTACGCATGTTGTGCAGGCGATCCGCGAGCTTGATCAGGATCACGCGCAGATCGCGCGCCATCGCCATCAACATCTTGCGGAAACTCTCGGCCTGCGCCTCCTGCTGGCTGGCGAAGTGCATCCTGTCGAGCTTGGTGACGCCATCGACCAATTCGGTGACGGGCGCCCCGAATTCCTCGATCATGGATGCGCGCGTGTACGCGGTGTCCTCCAGTGCATCATGCAGGATCGCCGCGATCATGGTTTCGGCGTCCAGCCGCAAGTCCGCCAATATCGCGGCAACGGCGACCGGATGGGTGATGTAGGGCTCGCCGCTGGCGCGGGTCTGGCCGACATGGACCTCAGCGCCACGGCGGAAAGCGGCGGTCACGCGCGCGATTTGCTCGGGCGGCAGGTAGTCGGTGAGTCGGCGCGTCAGCGCCAGCACATACTCGGGCAGTTCGCTGCTCAGGGTGTCATTGGCGGGCGCGACCACGGACATGGTGCGCGCCGCTTCACGCGGCTCTCCGGCACGGACAGCCGTCGGGGGACATCAATCGTCCCCGCTCTTGCCCAGTTCGTCATCGGCGGCCACTTCCGCGGCAGCCCACTCCAGCGCCTCGCGCTCGGCGCGCTCGCGCTCGATGCGCTCGATCTCGTCGATCGTGGGCTGGTCGATGCGACGCTCGGCGATCTCGCGCAGCGCGATCACGGTGGGTTTGTCATGCTGCGGATCGACGCGCGGTTCGATGCCCTTGGCGATCTGGCGGGCGCGCTTGGTGGCCATCAGCACCAACTCGAAGCGGTTGTCGACCACCTCAAGGCAATCTTCGACTGTAATGCGAGCCATGAAAGACCTTTCCCATCAAATATTTGAACGGACTGTAAGTGTAGCCTGCGGTCAAGGTGGCGGGCAATTACGCATGCTGCGCATACCGGCTAAGTTATAATCCTGAACTCAACCGTTCACCAATCGTCCCACCATGCCCTCGTTCTCCCGTGCTCTGCGCCTGCTCGCCGCTATTGCCCTGCTAGTCGCCGTCGCCGGCTGCGCGATACAGCCCGCGCGCGATGACGACCCTTGGCAAGGCATGAACCGCAAGGTTTTCAATTTCAATCAGAAATTCGACAATGCGGTCGCCAAGCCGGTGGCGCGCGGCTATGTCAAGGTCACCTCGGCCGAAGTTCGCCTAATGGTCAGCAACTTCTTCGACAACCTGCAGATGCCGATCAGTATCGTCAACGATGTGCTGCAGGTGCGCCCGGTCGGCGCGGCGCAGAACACCGGCCGTTTCCTGGTCAACAGCACGATCGGCTTGGCCGGCCTGTTCGACCCAGCCGGCAAGCTGGGCCTGCACCAAGATACCACCGACTTTGGCGTGACTCTGGCGCGTTGGGGCGTGCCGCAAGGCCCTTACCTGGTGATACCGTTTTTGGGTCCGAGCAGCATGCGCGATTTCCCCGCGTATCTGGTCGATACTTATTTTCTGAACCCGATGAGTTACTGGACGAGGGACCATCACTTCCGCTACTACGCCGAGTACCTGCCGTACACGCTGTATCTGGTGCAGTTGCGCGCCAGCCTGCTCAATACCGATCAGTTCCTGAGTTCGGCCTACGATCCTTACGTGATGCTGCGCGATGCCTACCTGCAGCGCCGCAATTACCTGATCTACCATGGCAATCCGCCGACCAGCCTGCAGGAGAATTTAAACAGCGGCGGTGCTGGCAGCAGCGACAATGGGGGCGGCGAATCGGATATGGAGGCGTTGTTGGCGCGGCAGCGCGCTTACGATCAAGCCCACGCCACGCAAGTGACGAAAAGCGCCACGACACCGGCTGCTGCAGCCTCGACGCAACCCGCAGTTCCTGCCTCGATCGCTCCGACGCCGGCAGGTTCGGTGGCGCCGCCAGCACATGCCGCGCGCGTGGCGCCCGCCGCCAGCAGTACACGTGCGCAGGGGTCTTTGATTCTCACACCGGCGCCGGCGACCAGTGCAGGCGGTGGCTGAGCGAGTGAAACCCGCTCTTTGTGCAAGGCGGCTCAGACCGCCGCGGGCGTGGCGTCCCGCAGCAGCACGTCAACACCGCTGACCTGCGCCAAGGCGCGCAGGCTTTCGGGTACGGCGGAAAATACCAGCGCGCGCCCGGCATGCTCGCTCTGCGCGCGCCACGCCAGCAGACAAGCCAGCGTGGCACTGTCGGCTTGACCCAGCGCGCTCAGATCGATGCGCGCGATGCCCGCGGCCAGACTCGTGCCGATAGTGCGATATGCCGCTGCGGCATTGCCGAAGTCAAGCCGTCCGGCGAGTCGCAGGACATCGCCGTCGACGCTGACTTCGAGCCCAGCGACACTCATCAATGCGTATCCTGCTTCTTCATGGTATCGATGGCCTTGCCGCCCTCGCTTTGCAGGCGCGTGATCAGCGCATCGAGGCTGGTATGGCGAATCTCCTCGCCAACCTGGCTGCGATAGCTGGCGATGTAGGAAATGCCCTCGATGACCACGTCGAATGCCTTCCACTGGCCATCGGCGGCGCGGCGAAACACGTAGTTGACCGCGATCTTCTTGCCATTGTCGAGGGTCACCTCGGAGCGCACCAGCGCACGGTGGCCGTCATCGCTGGTACCGCGCGACGGCAAGATGGTGACGCGGCCCTCGCGATAATCGATCAGGCCACTGGCGTAGCGGTCGATCAGCGCATCGTAAAACGCCTTCTGGAAGCGATTGATCTGCTCCGGCGTGGCGGTGCGCGCGTAGCGCCCCAGCACCAAAATCGCCGCGTAGCTGGTATCGAAATGCGGCAGCAGTATCGAGTTGATCAAGGCCACCAGCTTGGGCTTGTCTTTCTTGTATTCATCGCGATGGCCCTTGAGCGCGGCGCCCATCGCATCGGCGATCTGCTGCACGATTTGCTGTGGCGTCTGCGCCGCGACTGGCGTTGGAGCGGGTGCGGGTGGCGTTTGCGCCTGCGCGCTGGCAGGCAGGGCCGCAGCGCCAATCGCCAAGCTCACGGCAAGCGCGATGGCGCTGAACTTGAAGGCGGAGCGAATCGTGTTCATGGGCTTGTTTCCGTGCGCGTGATGGGGCGTTACTTGTTGCCGCTCGAGCCAGCCTTGCTACCGCCGCTGCCGGTCATGAACTTGCCGATCAGATCTTCGATCTGCAGCGCCGACTGGGTATTGTCGATCAGGCTGCCGCTCTTCAGCACCTTGGGCGAGCCGCCTGGCGAGAGGGAGATGAATTGATCGCCAAGCAGGCCGCTGGTCATGATCTTGGCGTAGGAATCCTCGGGAATCTGGTTGTAGCGATCGGAAATCGCCAGCGTCACCCTGGCATCCATGCTGCGCTGGTCCAGGGTAATGCGCTTGACCGTGCCGATGCGCACACCCGCGAGCTTGACCGGTGCGCGATCTTTTAGCCCGCCGATGTTGGTGAACTCGGCGGTGACATCGTAGCTGGGCCCACTGTCGAAGTTGACCAGGGACGTGGTTTGCGTGGCCAGATAAGCCAGCGCGGCGAAACCGAGAAGGATGAACAGGCCGGTGCCGGCAGCGTAGGAACGGCGGGGATTCATGGCTGTGTCTCAATGATCACATCAGAAAAGCGGTCATGACGAAATCCAGCGCCAGAATGGCGATGGAACTGGTCACCACGGTGCGCGTGGTGGCGTTGGCCACGCCCTCGCTGGTCGGTGGCGCGGTATAGCCCTGATACACGGCGATCAGGCTGACAAAGACGCCGAACACCAGCGCCTTCCACTCGCCGTTGATCACGTCCTTCCATACGCCCACGTTGGAGGTCATGTTGGACCAGAACGTGCCGTTGTCGATGCCCAGCCAGGTCACGCCGATCAGGTGCCCACCGAAGATGCCCATGAGGTTGAACACCGCCACCAGCAGCGGCATGGCGATCACCCCGGCCAGGAAGCGCGGCGAGGCGACAAAGGCCATCGGGTCAACCGCCATCATCTCCATCGCCGAGAGCTGATCGGTGGCGCGCATCAGCCCAACCTCGGCGGTAATCGCGGTGCCGGCGCGCCCGGCAAACAGCAGCGCGGTGACCACCGGACCCAACTCGCGGTAAAGGGACAACGCAATCACCGTACCCAGCGCCGAAGTACCACCGAAAATCGACAGCGTGTAGTACAACTGCAGCGACAACACCATGCCCACGAACAAGCCGCTGATCATGATGATGATCAGGCTCTTGGCGCCGACAAACCAGAGCTGCCGCAGCAACTCGCGCGGATAGGTGAGCCCGCGTGGCAACGCAGTCAGCAGCCCAAGCAGAAACAGGCCGGTGCGGCCGATATCGGCAAGGCCATCGAGCAGGGGATCGAACAAACGCGCGGCGAGTTGCTTCACGAGCGGGCTCCGGGGAAACCGAATGCGGGCGCCAGAGGCGGTGCCGGATACTGGAACGGCACCGGGCCTTCCAGCGCGCCGCCAAAGAACTGCGCGGTCCACGGTGAGTCGCCCTTCGCCAGTTCGCCCGGCGTGCCGCTGGCCACGAGCTTGCCGTTGGCGATCAGGTGCACGTGATCGGCCACCTCGCGCACCGCGGCGAATTCATGTGCGACCAGCACCGAGGTGATGCCCAACTCGCGGTTGAGCGTGCGGATCAGTTTCAACACCTGGTTGAGCGCGATCGGGTCGAGACCCACGAACGGCTCATCGTAAAGAATCAGCATCGGATCGAACACGATCGCGCGCGCCAGCGCCACGCGCCGCGCCATGCCGCCGGACAATTCGCTGGGCATCAGTCGCGCCGCGCCGCGCAGGCCCACCGCCTGCAGCTTGGTCAGCACCACATTGCGGATCAAGTCTTCCTGCAGGCGCGTGTGCTGACGCAGCGGGAAGGCGACATTCTCGAACACGTCGTAATCGCTGAGCAGCGCCGAGTTCTGGAACAGATAGCCGATGCGCTCGCGCAATGTGTACAGACCCTCGCGCGACAGGCGCGCGACATCGTGGCCATCGACCAGCACCGTACCGGCGGCGGCGTGCATCTGCCCGGTGATGTGCTTGAGCAAGGTGGTCTTGCCGGTGCCGCTGGGACCCATCAGCGCGGTGATCTTGCCGCGCGCGATATCCAGATCGAGCGCATCGAACACCTTTTTGCCGCTGAGCGCGGTGGTCAGGCCGCGCACCTGCACCAGCGGCGCGGCGGCGGAATCGACGGATGAGGGGCTGGAGGCAGGCATTGACCGGTCAAGTTAACCGAGTGGGGGCACGAACGCCAAGCGCGGCGTCGTGGCGAGTCATGGGGATTTCAGCAGATCCTGCAGCAGCGCGGCGTGAAGCCGGCGCGCGCGCGCCACGCGCAGGCGTTCGGCGCGCACGATGGCACGCAAGTCATCCAGAGCCTGCTCGAAGCGATCGTTGACCAGCAGATAATCGAACTCCAGCGCGTGCAGCATTTCCTCGCGCGAACCGGCCAGACGCCGCGCGATGGTCGCCGCGCTGTCGGTGGCGCGCGCGCGCAAGCGATGCTCCAGCTCGACGCGCGAGGGCGGCAGAATGAACACGCTGACCACCTCCGGCATGCTGGCGCGCACCTGGCGCGCACCCTGCCAGTCGATCTCCAGAATCACGTCGCGGCCAGCCGCCAGCGCTTGCATGATGGGCGCGCGCGCAGTGCCGTAGCCGTTGCCGTGCACCTCGGCGTGCTCCAGGAAATCACCAGCCGCGACGCGCGCATCGAATTCGGCGCGCGCGACGAAATGATAGTGGCACCCTTCGCTCTCGCCGGGTCGCGGCGCGCGCGTGGTGTGCGAGATCGACAATTGCATGTCCGGCTCGCGCGCGAGCAGCGCGTTGACCAGCGTGGATTTGCCCGCGCCCGACGGTGCCGCGACGATCAGCAGCACGCCGCTCATGCCCGCGCCCGGCGCTGGCGCGATGCGCGCCACGGCGACAAGGGTCGCGCACGCTTATTCAATGTTCTGCACCTGCTCGCGCACCTGCTCGATCAGCACCTTCAGCTCGATGCTGGCGTTGCTGGTGCGCACATCGACCGACTTGGAACCCAGCGTATTGGCCTCGCGGTTGAACTCCTGCAGCAGGAAATCCAGGCGCCGCCCGACCGGCTCATCCAGTGCCAGCACGCGGCGCGCTTCGGCGAGATGCACATCGAGGCGATCGAGTTCCTCATCCACATCCATGCGCAGCAGTTGCGCGACCAGTTCCTTCTCGATGCGCTGCGGCTCGCTGGCGTCGCGCAGCTCGGCCAGCAAGGTGTCGATACGCGCGCGCTGCCGGGTGCGGATCTCGGGCATGACGGAGCGCACCGCGGCCACTTGCGCCGCGATCGCATCGAGCCGCTCGAACATGGCTTGCGCGAGGCGCGCGCCCTCGCGTTGCCGCGCATCGAGCAAGGCATCCAGCGCCTTATCGAGCAGCGCCAACACGGCCTGCGTCAGCGCCACCTGATCCGGCTCGCTGGAATCGATCACGCCCGGCATGCGCAACAGCTCGCTGAAATCAACCAGCAAATCAGGGAAGCGCGCGGACATGTGCATCGACAAATCGGAGAGCTGCTTGAGATAGGGCTCGTTGAGGCGCAGCTCGGGCGCACCGTGCGCCGCGCCGCGCAGACGCAAGGTCAAGTCCAGCTTGCCGCGCGCGATGCGCTGCGTGGCGCGCTCGCGCAGCGCGCCTTCCTGCGCGCGCAACTCATCGGGCAGGCGCAGGCCGAGTTCGAGATAGCGGTGGTTGACGCCGCGCAGCTCCACGGCAACGCGCCCCAGCGGGGTGTCGCCTTCGACCTGGGCGTAAGCGGTCATGCTGCGGATCATGCGCATTCCGGCGGCGGCGAAAGAGGCCAATGGTAAGCTCGCCGGCCCCGGATTCCCAAATGCAGCCCATGAGCCCAGTGCCACGTCCCAGCGGTCGCGATGCCAACGCCCTGCGCGCGCTGCGCTTCGAGCGCGGCTACACGCGCCACGCCGAGGGTTCGGTGCTGGTGAGCATGGGCGACACGCGCGTGTTGTGCACCGCCAGCGTCGAGGAGCGCATCCCGGCGTGGCTGCGCGGCAAAGGCGAGGGCTGGGTGACGGCCGAATACGGCATGCTGCCGCGCGCCACGCACGAGCGCAGCCAGCGCGAGGCCGCGCGCGGTCAACAGGGCGGGCGCACGCAGGAGATCCAGCGCCTGATCGGGCGCAGCCTGCGCGCCTGCGTCGATCGCCAGGCATTGGGCGAGCGCGTGATCACGCTCGATTGCGATGTGCTGCAGGCCGACGGCGGCACGCGCTGCGCCGCGATCAGCGGCGCCTACGTGGCGCTGGCTGACGCCGTGGCCGGGCTGCTCAAGCGCGGCGCGCTCAAACGCGATCCGCTGCACGGCGCGGTCGCGGCGGTATCGGTGGGCTTGTGGCGCGGTGTGCCGGTGCTGGATCTGGACTACGCCGAAGACAGCACCTGTGATACCGACATGAACGTGGTGATGAACGACGCTGGCGGCATCATTGAGATCCAGGGCACCGCTGAGGGTCACGCCTTCCGACGCGCGGAGCTCGACGTGCTGCTTGATCTCGCCGGCAAGGGCATCAGCGAGATCATTACCGCGCAGCGTGCGGCGCTGACCGGGTGAGCTGGAAGTAGGGAGTGGGGAGTAGAAAGTTGGAAGGCGACGCAGGTGCCGTGTACGCATGAAGTGCCGAGATCCTTCAGCCTTCGGCTTCAGGATGACAACGCAAGCACGCGCCGCCTCCCCACTCCCCACTCCCCACTCCCCACTCCCCACTCCCCACTCCCCACTCCCCACTTTCGTCTCACGCCTTGCCCCAACCCGCCACCACCATGAAAATCGTCCTGGCCAGCAGTAATCCCGGCAAACTGGCGGAATTCGACGCGCTGCTGCAAGGCAGCGGCATCGAGCTGGTGGCGCAATCGACGCTGGACATCGATGATGTCGAGGAAACCGGATTGAGCTTCGTCGAGAATGCGCTGCTCAAGGCGCGCCATGCCGCACGCCGCAGCGGGCTGCCGGCGCTGGCCGACGATTCCGGTCTGTGCGTGGACGCGCTGGGCGGCGCGCCCGGCATCTACTCGGCGCGTTACGCCGGCCGCCACAGCGACAGCGCGGCCAACATCGCGCGCCTGCTCGACGCGCTGCGCGATGTGCCGCACGGTGGGCGCGGCGCGCAGTTCGTGTGCGTGCTGGCGCTGGTGCGCCATGCCGACGACCCGTTGCCGCTGCTCGGCGAGGGCCGCTGGAGTGGCAGCATTCTGCATGCGCCGCGCGGCAGCGGCGGCTTCGGCTACGACCCGGTGTTTCTGGATGCCGCGCGCGGCGTTGCGGCCGCAGAACTTGACGCTGCGCTGAAGAACCACATCAGCCATCGCGCACGCGCCTGCGCCGCGCTGCGCGCGCAATGGCCTCCGCGCTGCGCGCCGTGAACCGCGCCATTCCGCTGGGACTTTACGTGCACCTGCCATGGTGCGTGCGCAAGTGCCCGTACTGCGATTTCAACAGCCACGCGCCACGCGGCACGCCGCCATTCGAGGCCTACGTCGATGCGCTGCTGGCCGATCTCGACACCGATCGGCGCGACTGCGGCGCGGCGCTGGACGGGCGCCGCATCGCGACGATCTTCTTCGGCGGCGGCACGCCCAGCCTGTTCCCGGATTCCGCCATCGCGCGCTTGTTGGAGGGCCTCGCTGCGCGCCTGGATATCGCCGTGGATGCCGAAATCACGCTCGAAGCCAACCCCGGCACGGTCGAGCATGGGCGCTTCGCCGCCTATCGCGCCGCCGGCGTCAACCGCCTATCGCTGGGCGTGCAATCGTTCGCCGACACGCAGCTCGAAGCGCTGGGCCGCATCCATCGTCACGGCGAAATCCTCGTCGCCATGGACGAAGCGCGCGGCGCCGGCTTCGCCAACATCAACCTCGATCTGATGTACGCGCTGCCAGGACAAACGCAGGACGCCGCGCTGGACGACATCGAGCGCGCGCTGGCGCTGCAGCCGACACACATCTCGCACTACCAGCTCACCCTGGAGCCGGGCACGCCGTTCGCGCGCACGCCACCGCCACTGCCCGACAGCGATGCCGCGTGGCGCATGCAGGAGGCCTGTCAAGCGCGCCTGGCCGCGGCCGGCTATGCGCAATACGAGATCTCGGCCTATGCCCTGCCCAACCGGCAGGCGCAACACAATCGCATCTACTGGACCTTCGGCGATTATCTTGGCCTTGGCGCCGGCGCACACGCCAAACTGAGCTTCGATGACGGCCGCATCCTGCGCCGCGCCAAGCGCAAGAACCCCGCGCTGTACATGGCGCATGCCGCCAACGTCGAGCGCCTCGAATCCAGCGCCGCGATCACGCGCGACGAGCTGCCGTTCGAGTTCATGCTCAACGCGCTGCGCCTGAACGAGGGCGTGGCCGCCGCCAGTTTCGCCGCGCGCACCAGTCTGGCGCTGGCCGACATCGCCGCGCCGCTGGCGCGCGCGCGCCGCGATGGCCTGCTGGTGGATGACGCCGACATCCTGCGCGCCACGCCGCTGGGCCTGCGCTATCTCAACGATCTGCTGCAGCGGTTTCTGCCGTGAATGCATCCTGGATCAGCCTGCATTGCCCGTATTGCGGCGAGACCTTCGAGGCGCCGATCGAGGCCGAGGCCGACGAGTCGCAGGTCATCGACTGCGCCGTCTGCTGCCGGCCGATCCACCTGCACGCGCGCGGCCATGACGATCACCAGCCACAACGCGAGGACGACTGATCCGCGCTGTGACAGCGACCCCCGCGCCGCGTACACTGCGCGTCCTCGAGGTGTCCCGCGCGAGTGCAGCACTTGCGCGCGGGGTGAAACGGGAAGCCGGTGCAATTCCGGCGCTGCCCCCGCAACGGTAAGCAGGTCAACACCGATCACACAGCCACTGCGCGCGAGCGTGGGAAGGCGATCGGCACGCGGAGCGATCCGCCCCTGCAAGCCCGGAGACCGGCCTCGGGCGCGCACCGTGGACATCATCCACGCGGTGCGCGCTTCCAGGCGTCGCGGCGGGCGACGGCCCGCGCGCCGTGCCCCGGCCGCGTGCCTCCGACCCTCCCCTGCCTGGCTCGCGGGTGAGCGTCCGGAGCCTCCTCATGTCCTGCAAGTTCCTGCTCGTCGCCTGCCTCGCGCTGGCGCTGTCCCCCGCGGTGGCACGTGCCGCCGCGCCGGCCGATGCCAGCAGCGTCGGCCATCTGCCCGAAATCGTCGTCACCGCCGCGCGCATCGCGCAAACGGTGGACGCCAGCCTCGCCGATGTCAGCGTGATCACGCGCGCCGAGATCAGCGCCAGCGGCGCGCCCGATCTGATCGACCTGCTGCGCCGCGAGGCCGGTATCGACATCGCACGCACCGGCGGACCGGGCGAGCAGACCTCGGTATTCCTGCGCGGCACCAACTCCAACCAGGTGCTGGTGCTGGTCGATGGCGTGCGTGTGGCCTCGGCCAATACCGGTGCCTTCGCCTGGGAACAACTGCCGCTGGATGCGGTGCAGCGCATCGAGATCGTGCGCGGCCCGCGCGCCGCGCAGTGGGGCGCGGACGCCATCGGCGGCGTGATCCAGATCTTCACGCGCAAGCTCGATGGCCCGCATGCCGCGCTGCGCGGCGGCAGTTACGGCGACTACTCCGGCAGTGCCGGCTACGGTCAGTGGGGCGAGAAGGGTGGCGCCAGCGTCATCGTCGGTGCGCGCCACGTCGCCGGTTTTCCCGCCACCAACCCGCAGAACTATGCCTACAACCCGCAGCCGGACGGCTACAGCAACCAGAACCTCGCCGCGCAGGGCGCCTGGCGCTTCGGCACGCAAACGCTGTCCGGCAGCCTGCTGCGCTCGGATGCCAACGTCGATTTCAATCAAGGCACGTCGCATGTGATCGAGCAAGCCGCCGGGGTGAATCTGGACGGCGCGCTGACGCCCAGCCTGAGCCAGCACGTCAGCCTCGGCTACGACCGCGAGGATCTGAACACCCCCGCGTACCAAAGCCTGATGCTGAGCCGCCGCCAGCAGGCCGGATACCAATTGGCATGGACTTTCCTGCCCGGCCAGCGACTGCTCGGTGGCGTCGACTGGATGCACGAGCGCGGCATCAGTCGCGACACCGGCAACAACACCGACACCTACGCGCAAAGCCGCGACAACCTCGGCGCCTATGCCGGCTGGTACGGTCAGGCGCAACGCTGGAACTGGCAACTGGCCGCACGCCACGACTACAACAGCGTGTTCGGCGGCGCCACCACGGGTTCGGCCGCGGCCGGCTATACCCTCAACGACTGGGCGCGCGTCGAGGCCAGCTTCGGCCAGGGCTTCCGCAGCCCCAGCCTCAGCGAGCAGTTCTCGCCGGGTTATTTCGGCTACTACGCCGGCAATCCGGCGCTGCGTCCGGAGCGCTCGCACAGCAGCGAGGTGGACCTGCTGCTGCATCCGCTGGACAACCTGCACCTGAAACTCGCCGCCTATCGCACGCGTGTCAGCGACCTGATCACCTTCGCCGGGGTGAACTATCAGGCCATCAACATCGGCCGCGCCAAGATGGAAGGGCTGGAGTTGACCAGCACCTGGACGACCGGGCCTTGGACCACGCGCTTTTCCGGCAGCCTCGACGACGCGCGCAATGCCGTGACCGGAGCGCGTCTGCTGCGGCGTCCGCTGCGCAAGGCCGATGTGCAGCTCGATCGCAGCTTCGGCACGCGCATCAGCGCCGGGCTGGAGCTGTATGCCGCGAGCAACAGCGCTGATTACGGCGGTGTCACCTTGGGCGGCTACAGCCTGATCAACGCGCACTTCGACTGGAAGCTGGATCACGGCCTCGCCGTACACGTATTTCTGGAGAACTTGGCCGATCATCCGTACAGCCTCGCCTACGGCTACACCACCCCGGGACGCTCGGGCTGGCTGACGCTGAGCTGGAATGGCTAGTTTGATGCGCACCACCGGGCATCCTGCCGCAGGGTGCGCGCCCGGTCCTGCGGCCAAGCCGCGGGGCTGGGACACGGCAAGGCCCTGTCGGCACCCCCTTTTGTACCGCAATCCGCCATCGCCAGATCGCCGCGCACAACCGGGCTTCCCGTTACGGCGGGTTCGGGGTGTCAGCATGCGTGGCCCTGCCGCATGCAGCCGCTTTTGGCTGGCTGCGCGCCCCGGCTCGCGCTATAAAGGCGCGACGGATCACGAGGGGTACTCGATGGCGTTGCCCGTAGACAGGCGCCGGCAGACGCGCAAGCGTGCGGGAGTGGCGCGCATTGCCGAGCGTACGGACATCTCCGTGCGCGTGCGCGGTGTGCTCGAAGAGCTCAGTAATACGCTCAATGCGCGTTTCGAGTCGGCTCTGCGTGGCACCTTGAATGATCTGGAGCAGCAGTTGTTCAAGCTGGCCGAGCAGGCGCGCAACAACGCCGAGCAGGAGCTGGCATACGCCAGCCTGCGCGAGGTCAAGCGCGGCCGCGCCGACATCGGCCCGCGCTTTGCCGCGGCAATCGAATCCGACCTCGCCAGCTTCGACCGCGAGCCAGAGCCCACCCCCGCCAGCAGCGTCGGCCCCAAGCTTGAGCTGATGCAGGAACACGTGTTCGAGGAAGACCTCGCGCTGCGCGAGGTCGCCAGTCGCGCCGAGGTGCGCGCCAGCGAGCAACTGTATGAACTCGGCCACCGTTTCGCGGTGCTGGCCGCACTGCCCGTATTCGAGTCCGAACGCGTACCCTGCGGCCCGCAGCGCGTGCTGTTGGCGCTGCGCGGCGCGGTGGCCGATCTGGACCTGCCCACTGCGCACCGCATACTGGGCTGGCGCCTGTTCGAGAAGCGCGTACTGGGCGAGGCCGCGCAATTCTATGCCGAAATCAATCAACTGCTGATCGCACGCCGCATCCTGCCCAACTTGATCGTGTATCGCCACAGCCGCGGCGCCAGTGAAACCAGCGCGAGTGTCCCGGCCGAACCCGCGACGCCAACACCACTGCCGTCAGCACGTGCGGGCGCCGCAGGTGATGCCGTGGGTCACGCGCCACGCGCGAGCGGCGCGACGGTGCAGGGCACACCGATGCTGGGCGGCGGCTACGCTTACGCCGACCCCGGCTCCACACCGAATCACGGCGGCCTCGCCGGCCATGGCGGGCTGGGTGGCGCCGTTGGCCAGCACGGCCTGCCCGCCGAGGCGGCGGGCAGCGATGAGATGCCCTTGTTCGATACCTTGCGCGAGCTCTTGGCGCAGCGTCGACGCATGACCGGCCAGGTCGACGAAAGCGGTGATGGCCCTGACGCCAGCCGCGAACAGGTGCAGGCGGCGCTGCAAGCGCTGCAGGCGCGGTCCATGCCTGCCGGCGGCAAGCCCGGCGCCAGCACACAGCGTTTGCGACAGGATTTGCAGGGCCAGTTGCGCCGCTACAGCAAGGACGGCAAGACCCCGCAACTGGCACCGGTGCAGCGCGATACCGTCGATCTGGTGTCGATGCTGTTCGACAACCTGCAGCGCGAAGTGCGCATGGGCGGCGCCGCGCAGCGTTTCCTCGGCAAGCTGCAGGTGCCGCTGCTGCGCACTGCGCTGGACGATCCCGCATTCTTCTCGCAACGCAACCATCCGGCGCGCAAGCTGCTGAACACGGTCACCGAGACCGCCGCCTACTGGGTGGACAGCGCCGATGGCGAGGCCGATCCCTCGCTGGTGCAAAAGATGCAAACGGTGACCGAGCGCCTGCTGCACGACTACGACGGCGACTCGGGCCTGTACGTGCATCTGCTCGCGGATCTCGAACGCCACATGCAAACCCTGGCGCGTCGCGCCGAGATGAGCGAGCGCCGCCATGTCGAGGCCGCGCAGGGCCGCGATCGCCTGGATGCGGCGCGCGCGCGCGCCGAGGAAATCATCGCCCAGCGTCTGGTCGGCACGCGCCCGTCCAGCCTAGTGCGCACTCTGCTCGAGCAAGCCTGGACCGACGCGCTGGCACTGGCGATCCTGCGTCATGGCGAGGACAGCGACGTATTCCGCGAGCGCATCGCCACGGTGGAGGCACTGCTGCAGCGCAACCCCGGCGACGACACCGGCAAGTTGCAAACCGAGGTCCAGCATGGGCTGCAGCAGGTTGGCCTGCACACACCCGATGCCGAGGCGATCGCGCGCAAGGTGTTGGACCAGCCGGTGATCGATTTCAGCGGCGAGCCGGTGTCGCAAACCGAGCTGGCGCTCAAACTCAAACAGCGTCAGCGCCTCGGCGAGGACGGTGGCGAGGCCGCCAGCAAGCCGATCGACGCGCCGCTGAACGCCGAGGAGCAGCGCATGCTGGAGCGCCTCAAAAGCATTCCATTCGGCAGTTGGTTCGAATTCCAGCGCAACCAGCAGGGCGACACCGTGCGCCGCAAGCTGGCCTGGTTCTCGCCCGTCACCGGGCGCTGCCTGTTCGTCAATCAGCGCGGCCAGCGCGCCGAAGAGCGCACGCTGGCGCGGCTGGCGCGCGACATGGTGCGCGGGCAGATCCGTCTGGTCACGGAAACCCAGACCAGCCTGGTCGATCGCGCCTGGAACACCATCGTCGACACGTTGAAAAAATTCACCGGACGCGGCCCCGAACCAACCCCCGCCGGAGCCGCGGCATGAACGAGCACCGGCGCGCGCAGCGCAAGCCGATCAGCGGCGTGGTGCTGGTCGAGAACAGCCTCAACGGCGCCTCGCTGGGGCGCGTCGGCAACCTGTCCAACACTGGACTGATGCTGATCGCGCCGCGGCGGCTGCGCGAGAACGCGCTGTTCCAGATCGGCTTCACCCTGCCCGGCGGCGACGGTCGCGCGCATGCGCTGGAGATCGGCGTGCATGAACAATGGACGTCCACGGCGGTGACGCCGGGGCAATTCTGGATCGGCCTGCGCATCATCGACATCAGTGACGCCGACCAGAGCGTGCTGGACAACTGGCTCAAGCAGCCTGAGTACGCGCTGCGCTGAGCCCCTGCCATCGGCAGTAGCGTGGCGCACGCACCATGATGCCGCGCCGCTTGCCCCCTGTGCGGCGAGCGGCAACACTGCGCGGATTCCGTCGCCAACGAGTCTCGCCATGAGTGCCGCCCTCGCCTCGCTCTACGCACAACATCTGGCCCAGGTGGTCCACGACAGTGATGCCGCGCTGACTGCCAGCGGCCACGACAGCCTGCTGATCGCCGCCGGCACGCCGCGTCTGCGCTTTCTCGACGATCAGGCGCCGCCGTTCGTGGCCAGCCCGCATTTCCTGCGCTGGCTGCCGCTGACCGACGCGCCCGGCTCGTGGATCGTGCACGTGCCCGGCAGCAAACCGCGCCTGATTTTCCTGCAGCCGCGCGACTACTGGCACGTGGTGCCGGAAACACCGCAGGATTACTGGGTCGAGCACTTCGATATCGTCACCGTGGCCGACGAAAATGCCGCGCGTCTGCAACTGGAGCGCGTGCTCGGCGAGCACAGCGCGATCCTCGGCGAGGAAGGTGCGGCTGGCGCCGATCTCGCACCCAACAATCCGCCGGCGCTGCTGGCGCGGCTGCACTGGACGCGCGCCTGCAAGACACCCTACGAGATCACCCTGATGCGCGCCGCCAGCCGCATCGGCGCACGTGGCCATCGCGCCGCCGCGCGCGCGTTCCACGCCGGCGCCAGCGAGTTCGAGATCCATATCGCCTACCTTGCTGCCAGCGGCCAGGCGGAAAGCGCGCTGCCCTATCCCAACATCATCGGTCTGGACACGCACGGCTCGGTGCTGCACTACACGCGCCTGGAACGCGCGCGGCCGGAATCGCGCCGCAGCCTGCTGATCGATGCCGGCGGCCAGTACGCCGGCTACGCCAGCGACATCACGCGCACCTATGCGGCCGACACGCATACCGACTTCGCCGCGCTGGTCGCCACGATGGAGGAGATGCAGCAGATTTTGTGCCTGGATGTGCGCGCCGGGCAGTCCTACCCCGAGTTGCACATCGAGGCGCATCGCCTGCTCGGCGGCGTGCTGGCCGCGCACGGCCTCGTGCGCTGCTCGGCCGAGGCCGCGTTCGCGCAGGGCATCACACGCGCCTTTCTGCCGCACGGGTTGGGCCATTTGCTGGGCCTGCAGGTGCACGATATCGGCGGCCACCAGAGCACACCCGATGGCGGGCGCACGCCGCCGCCGCCCGAGCATCCGTATCTGCGCCTGACGCGCACGCTGGAGCCGGGCATGGTGGTGACCATCGAGCCAGGGCTGTATTTCATCCCGATGCTGCTGGATGCGCTGCGCGCCACGCCCGCCGGCAGCGATGTGGACTGGACGCGCGTCGAGGCGCTGCTGCCCTGCGGCGGCATCCGCATCGAGGACGACGTGCTGTGCACCACGGACGATCCGCACAATCTCACCCGCGAGGCGTTCGCGGCGTTGGCGTAACGCATACCGCGGTTTGAACGCATGCGCATGAAACCGCGCAGGCCACGCGCTTGGCATGACCTGCGCTCGTTCGTGCTGCTTTTGAGTGCGCCGGTATTCTCAGCCGGCGATGTTCGGGTCGCCCGCGAAACCATGGCTGATGACGGTCATCGCCGAGACAATCGCGGCGAGAATGGCGGTGATCAAGCCCAGGTAACCGCCCAGCATCGCGAACCCCGTCAGACCAAACCACATCGCAATCGCCAAGGCCAGCAAGGTCAGCCACAGGCCGAGCAGGAACAGCATGCGCACGATGCCAGCCTTGAACGCGCCCACCCAGACGTAGGCGAAGAACACGGCCCAGATGAAATAGGCTCTTCCGAAAGTCGTGTGGGTAGATCTCGGGGTCTGAACAGCCCGGAACCCGCATGACAGCGAGGTTTCCTGGCATCCGGCGTATCGCGCGTTTTGCGATCATGCGCGAATGGCTACCTTGACGAAGAAGAAGCGTCTCATCGACGCGTACCGGTTTACCGGTTTTCGCCCGCTGGAAGGGATCCGCGGTGTCTTCGGCGACCCGTACGCGCGGGTCGTCACACTCATGCGGCGCTCAAAAAAAGGGTCAATAAGCCATGCGGCTCACGGCTCGATCGTGTCGAGATAGTCGGCGATCGGCAAGCGCACGCGACTCCGCC